>DATACF010000001.1:0-6264 GCA_036259235.1 Longimicrobium sp.
GGAAGGCGGCGCGCGGCGACGCTCCCGCCTACGCGGCCCCGGGGTTCGACGACCGGGGGTGGGCGTCGCTCGCCGTCCCCGGCGAGTGGGAGACGGCCTTCGGCGACTACGACGGCTTCGGGTGGTACCGCCGGGCGGTGACGCTCCCCACGGAGGTGGGCGACGCGCCGGTGGGGATCGCGCTGGCGGTGGTGGGCGACGCCTTCGAGGTCTACTGGAACGGGGTGAAGGTGGGGGGGCGCGGGCGCTTCCCCCCGGACTTCACCGAGGCGGTGCAGGGGGCGCTCTTCCTCGTCCCCCCGGCGGCGCTCGCCGTCCGCCCCGGCGGCCCGCACGTCGTGGCGGTGCGCGTCTACAACGACTACGCGTACGGCGGGCTGATGGGGCCCGTCACCGTGGGGCCGTACGAGACGCTGGCCCAGCGGAGCAGCCCGCGCGACGTGGTGATCGGGGGGCTGGTCTCGTTCTTCCTGGCCATCGGCGTCTACCACCTCGTGTTCTGGGCGCGGCGGCGGCAGGCGCGCGAGAACCTGTACTTCGCGGCGGTGATCCTCGCCATCTCCCTCTACGGAGCCACCTTCTCGGCCACGGTGGGGGAGGCGGTGGTGGAGTGGGTCAACCCCTACCGGGTGGGGCTGATGGCGCTCCTGGCGGGGGGGCCGTTCTTCGTCCGCCTGGTCTACGCCCTCTTCGACCTCCGCCACGGCCGGCGCGAGCGGGGGGTGGCGGCGCTCTTCGCGGGGGCGGTGGCGCTGGCGGCGCTCACCCCGCTGGGGGTGCTGGCCGAGCTGAACGAGTGGATCGACGCGGGGCTGGCGGTGGGGATGCTGGCGCTGGTGGTCCGCGCGGGGCGGGCGGCGTCGCCCCACCGGCCGCACGCGCGGACGCTGATGCTGGGGACGGGGGCCTTCGCGCTCACCTTCGTCTACGACCTGGCGAGCGAGTACGGCTTCGTCCCCGTGGCGGTCCTCCTCCCCGGGGTCCCGTCGGCGTTCTGGATCGGATTCCTCGTCTTCGTGGTGGCGGTCGGGATCGCCACGGCGGGGACGTGGGCGCTCACCGAGGTCACGGCGCTCGTCGACCCGCTCACCGAGCTCTCGCGCCGCCACGTCCTCGACGACGCCCTCCGCCGCGAGGCCGACCGCCTCCGGCGCGCGGGGGGCTCGATGGCGCTGGCGATGGTGGACCTCGACTACCTGAAGCAGATCAACGACGCGCACGGCCACCGCGTGGGCGACGAGGTGCTGGCGCGGGTGGGGCGGCTGCTGCGGACGACGGCGCGGAACGTGGACCTCCCCGCGCGCTTCGGGGGCGACGAGTTCGCCGTCCTCCTCTACGACACGGGGCTGGAGGGGGCCACGGCCTTCGCCGAGCGCTTCCGGGCGCACCTGCGCGAGCTGCGCGTCCCCCTCCCCGGCGGGGGCGCGGTGCCGCTCTCGGCCAGCATCGGCGTGGCGGTGGCGACCGACCTGGTGGACCCCGACGCGCTGATGGAGGCGGCCGACCAGGCGCTCTACCGCGCCAAGAGCGAGGGGCGCGACCGCATCGTGGGCGTCCGCGTCGGCGAGGCGCCCGCGGGCGCTCCCGCCCCCCGCGAGCGGAAGCGCGGCTGATCGTACCGAAAGAGAAAAATCTCACGCAGAGGAGCAGAGTCAGCAGAGAACCCCACGAAGTTCTCTGCCGACTCTGCTTCTCTGCGTGAGATCATTTTTTCGTTGCTGTCTCGATTCAGCCTGGGCCTCTCACAGGGGACACAGAGGGCACAGGGGGACGACGTCGAGCCACCAGCCCCCCTGTGTCCCCTGTGCCCCCTGCGAGAGGCCGCAGTTTGGATCTTCGCCCCGGCGCGAGTCCTGCCCATCGGGACGGGGGGGAGATTCGACGCACTTCGAACGCGGAGTGGGGATGAAGCGACGGTGGGTGGTCGGAGCGCTGGCCGTGGCGGTCCTCCTCCTGGCGGGCGTCGCGTTCCTGGAGGTGACGGGGAACGCGCCGGAGGAGATGGCGGAGCTGGCGGCGCAGGGGGGCGAGAAGGTCCTCCGCGAGCCGATGCGCGCCGCGCGGGGGGCGCCGCGCGTCCTCGTCTTCGCGCTCGACGGCGTGGGCGACGAGGAGCTGCGCGCGGCGGTGGCCGGGGGGCGGGCGCCGCGGATCGCCCGGCTCCTGGGGCGGCGGACGGCGGAGGCCGACGTGTACGCCCACGCCTACGCGGCGCCGGGGGTCCTCAGCATCCTCCCGTCCACCACCTTCGCGGCGTGGACGTCGATGTTCACCGGCCGGCCGCCCGCCGAGACGGGGGTGCCGGGGAACGAGTGGTTCGCCCGCGAGGAGGACCGCTTCTACGCCCCGGCGCCGGTGACCGTCCCCCAGTTCGCGCACACGCTGGAGGTCTACACCGACGGGCTGATGGGGCGGGTGACGAAGACGCCCACGCTCTACGAAATGGCCGGGGTGCGGAGCTACGTCTCGCTGGCGGCGCTCCACCGCGGCGCCGACCTGGTGACGACGCCCTCTCCCGAGGCGGTGGCGCGGCTGGCGGCGGCGGCGGCCGAGGGGGCGGCGCAGGAGGGGGAGAGCGTCTCGGAGGAGGTCTACTCGGAGCTGGACCGGAGCGCCGTCCGCTCGCTCCTGCGCTCCATCGAGACGCACGGCCCGGCCGACCTCCAGGTGGTCTACTTCCCCGGCGTCGACCTCTGGACGCACGTGGCGCCGCGCCCGCTGGAGGAGCAGCGGAAGTACGTGCGGACGGTGATCGACCGCTCGGTGGGCGAGGTCCTCGACGCGTACCGGCGCGCGGGGGCGCTGGAGGGGACGTACGTCCTCTTCGTGGCCGACCACGGCCACACCCCCGTCCTCTCCGACGACCGCCACTCGCTGGGGACCGGCGAGGAGAACGGCGGCGAGCCCCCGGACCTCCTCCGCCGCGCGGGGTTCCGGGTGCGCCCCTTCGCGCTGGAGGGGGAGGAGGGCGAGGCGGGCGACCACCAGGCGGTCCTCGCCTACCAGGGCGCCTTCGCCTACGTCTACCTGGCCGACCGCTCCACCTGCCCGAACCCCGGCGACCGGTGCGACTGGCGCCGCCCGCCGCGGCTGGAGGAGGACGTCCTCCCCGTGGCGCGCGCCTTCGAGGCGGCGGGGCGCGCGGGGGCGGGGGTGCCGGAGCTGCGGGGGACGATCGACCTCGTCTTCGCGCGTCCTCCCGTCGCGCCCGGGGCGGAGGCGCGGCCGTTCGAGGTGTGGGACGGGGCGCGGCTGGTGCCGGTGGGCGCGTGGCTGGCGGCGCACCCGCGGCCGGACCTCCTCGACCTCGAGCGGCGGATGGAGGGGCTGGGGGCGGGGCCGTGGGGGCACCGCGCGGGCGACGTGGCGCTCCTGGCGCGCTCCGGGGCCGACCGGCCCATCGGCGAGCGCTTCTACTTCTCGGGGCTCTACAGCTCGTGGCACGGGAGCCCCAGCGCGCAGGACAGCCGCATCCCCCTCTTCGTCGCCCTCCCCGGCGGCGACGGCGCCGCGCTCCGCGAGACGGTGCGCCGCGCGGTGGGCGAGCGGCCCACGCAGCTGGACGTGACGCGGCTGGTGCTGGCGCTGCTGGGGAAGCCCGCGGGCGACTGAAGTCGCTGCGACGACGGCGCGAAGTCCGCCTGCGCGGACTTCCCTGGGCGGCATTCGTGCTCGGGGGCCGGGGACCGGGTGCGAGACGGGGTTCGGGGATGAATTCGATCATGCTACGGCACATCGGCGCGTGTTTCGCGTCAGGGGAGGGACGACCGTCGTGTCGGATGATCCGGATACCCCAGCCTTGAGCACGCGGATGAAGCTGCCGATCGAGCCCGGCTACGCGCCCATGGAGGCGGAGTCGGTGGCCGAGATCCCCGAGGGAGACGAGTGGCAGTACGAGCCGAAGTGGGACGGCTTCCGCTGCCTGGCCTTCCGCGACGGCGACGAGGTGGAGCTCCGCTCGCGCTCGGGGAAGCCGCTGGGGCGCTACTTCCCCGACATGGTGGCGGCGCTCGGGAAGCTGAAGGCGAAGCGCTTCGTCCTCGACGGCGAGCTGGTGATCCCCGTCGGCGGCGGGCTCTCGTTCGAGGAGCTCCAGCTCCGCCTCCACCCGGCGGCGAGCCGCGTGGCCAGGCTGGCCGCCGCGCATCCTTCCGTCCTGGTCGCCTTCGACCTCCTGCTGGGCGCGCGCGGCGGGGCGCTGGTGGAGCGGCCGTTAGGCGAGCGGCGGGAGAAGCTGGAGGCGTTCGCGGAGCAGTTCTTCGGGGACGAGGAATCGGTGCGCGTCTCGAAGTGCACCGGCGACGTGGCGGTGGCGCGGGAGTGGCTGACGGAGGGGGCGAAGGGGCTCGACGGGGTGATGGCGAAGCGGCGCGACCTCCCGTACCAGTCGGGCGAGCGCACCGGGATGGTGAAGATCAAGAACCTGCGCAGCGCCGACTGCGTGGTGGGCGGCTTCCGCTACGCCACCAAGAGCCGCGTCGTCGGCTCGCTCCTGCTGGGGCTGTACGGCGGCGACGGGCTCCTGCACCACGTGGGGTTCTGCTCGGGGCTCTCGGCGAAGGAGCGGAAGGCGCTGACGCCGAAGCTGGAGGCGCTGGTGGAGCCGCCCGGCTTCACCGGCTCGGCCCCCGGCGGCCCCTCCCGGTGGAGCACCGAGCGCAGCACGCAGTGGGAGCCGCTCCGCCCCGAGCTGGTCGTCGAGGTGCAGTACGACCACTTCACCGGAGGCCGCTTCCGCCACGGCACCGGCTTTCTCCGCTGGCGCCCCGACAAGGAGCCCCGCCAGTGCCGGATGGCGCAGGTGGAGAAGGAGAGCCGGGCGCTGAGCGAGCTGCTGGGGTGAGCGGGGAGATCGGGAACGAACCGAATCCAATGTAGATGCGCGATTTATCGCGCCTGCGGGGGCAGCCGGGGAATGGCAGCGGAGGGAGCGCGCCGGGCTGTCCTGTCATTCCGAGCGAGGAACGAGCCGAGGAATCTACTCCTCTCGCCCGGACGCGGGTCGAGGCGAACGGCGCGAGCGTTCTTCGCGCGACGCGGCCCACCTGCCGGGGCGAGTAGATCCCTCGGGTCGCTACCGCTCCCCTCGGGATCACAGGAGCGGCTTTCAGCGCGATAGCGAGCGCCTCCGGAACGAAAAAGCCCCCGCGCCGGGAACCCGGTGCGGGGGCTTTTTCCGTGCGTCCGACGAAGCCGGCCTACAGGCCGAGCATCCGGTCGATACGGGCCTCGAGGGAGGGGCGGGTGGAGCCGGAGAGGGCGCTCTCGAGGAGGTCGACCAGCTCGTCGCCGAAGTCGTCGTGGCGGCGGGCGATGCGGACCAGGGGGGCGAAGGCGAGGAGGACCGTGCGGCCCTGCTCCTCCTCTTCGCCCTTCCAGGCGTCGCCGCGCCAGCCGTCGTAGTTGGCGCTCGACTTCCACGGCTCGGCGTCGCCCTCCGACTCCTCCTCCTCGTCGTCGTCGCCCAGGACCATCCCCTCGGGAAGGGAGTGGGCGGGGAGCGAGATGCCGACCATGGCCTGGATCTCGGAGGCCGGGTCTTCGGGCTCCTCGGCCAGGAGGCCGAGCTGCACGGGGGTGCGGATGGCCTGGCGGAGGATGGAGAGCGTCTCGGGCGGGAGCATGGCGCGGAAGGAGGGGCGCTCGTTCCCCTCGACGTAGAACGCCATGGGCACGAGGCCCGAGCCGTCGGGCACCAGCCCCTCGGGGTCCACCTCGCGCATCTCGAGCTCCACGGGCTCTTCGCGGATGTAGACGTGCATCTTTGTATCTCCTGGAACGCCTTTGACTTGCGAGGTGGTGGGCCGCGCCGGCGGGGCCGGGCGGGAGACGTCTGTTTCTTACACCCGCTCGCCCGGAGGTTCCCCCCGGGGCGCGGGAATTGCCGCCCCCGCCGCCGTCGTGCGACATTGGCCGGCCGTGCTCCCCCAGAGGAGAACGAGCCGCCCCCCTCGCCCGGGACATCTCCTCCCCCCAATGTAGCCGAGGGAGCCCCCGGAGGCACGGATTTTCGCGCGCCGGGGCGGTGGTCGCCGCCGTGGCGATCCGGGCCCGCTCGTCTGGAGTCTACGCAGGCGCGCGGAGGCCGGTTTCGGCGCCCCTGGGAGCCGACGTCCCCCGTGTAAACGGTTGACGCGCGCGGAGGGGGCGGCGTCACCGGGGCGTCGGGAGTGGGCGCCTTGGAGGGGGCGAGGCGGTGGTGCGCGGGGCGGGCGTCGTCGGCCCTCACCCCCCCGGCCCCCCTCTCCCAAAGAATGGGAGAGG
>DATACF010000002.1:0-16321 GCA_036259235.1 Longimicrobium sp.
CACCTGGAGGGCGGGCATGACGCCTTCCGCGGCGCGGTAGGCGATGGCGGAGTGGACGCCGGCGGCGGAGAAGAGGTCCGGGTAGCTGGCCGCGGCGTTGACGGCCATGGCGCCGCCCGCGGAGACGCCGGCCACGAAGACGCGCGCGGCGTCGACGGCGTGGCTCGCCATCACCTGCCGCGCGATTCCCGCGACGATGGCGGGCTCGCCGCCGCCGGCGCCCTGGTGGGCGGGGTCGTACCACGTCCAGCACTTCTGCGGCTGGTGGGCGCTCGTCTGCTCGGGGTAAGCGACGAGGACGCCCGCGGCCTCGGCGGCCTGGTTGAAGCGGGTGCCGCGGGCGAAGTCGTCGGGATCCTGCGTGCAGCCGTGCAGGAGGACGACGAGCGGGGCGGGCTTGCCGGCGCGGTACGTCGTGGGGACATAGAGCTTGAAGCGGCGCGTGCCGCCCTCGCCGGTGTAGGTGGCCCACTCGAAGGTGCCGGGCGCGGCGTGCGTGTGCGCGGGCTGCGCGCCGTGCGCGTGGCCGGACGGCTGCGCGGCGGCCGAAGGGGCGGTCGTCATCAGGACGGCGAGGGTGGCGAGGATGGCTCGGGTCATGGGCTTTCGTCTCGTGGGCAGGCTCCGCGAAGGGCCCTCACCCGGCTCGCTGGGGCTCGCCACCCTCTCCCAATAATGGGAGAGGGTTGTTGGCGGCTGTGGGTTTGGCCGGCGTCGATGAAGGCCGGGGTTTTACTTCGATCCGCTTCGACCGGCGTCCGGGCGGGGCGAGTAGATTCCTCGGCTCGTTCCTCGCTCGGAATGACGGACTACCCTCGCGGCGCTTCGACGGGAGCGAGTCGCCGTTCGACGGAACCCGCATGAGGGATGCGGGCCCGAAGGGCGAAGACCCTGGCGGAGGGGAGTGCGAAGACGCTCGCCCTCTCGCGACGACGCGGCGGACACATGGAGTCCGCCAGGGGCTTCGCGCCGTTGGAAACGGTAGTATCGTTTCCTACGGCGCCCGCAGCCCGGCCCGGAGCGAAGCGGAGGGACATGCCCAGATCCGCCGTTGCAGTTCGCCGTTGCTGTTCCACCGAATGACGGGGCGCCAGTGTCACCCGGCGCCCCGCGAAGCAAACTCCTACCTCACTGCGTGTCGACCTTCACGCCCACGTACAGCATGCTCCCGATGGCGGGCATGTTGATCATCTCGGTGTGCTTGACCCCGAACCCGCACTCCGCCCCCTCGTCGGGGATCGTCGGGTCGTTGGAGCGGCAGGTGAAGAGGTTGCTCACCCCGACGTTGATCGACGACCGCCACCGCGGGAGGCGGTAGCCCACGTTGACGTCCAGGGTGTTGAAGGTCGGGATCTTCCCTGCGTTGATCCCCGAGCGGAACTGGTACCCGGTGACGTGCCGGAGCGTCGCCCCGCCGTGGAAGGCGCCGATGTCGTGCACCGCGGCGCCCAGCGTCCACTTGGCGACGGGCGAATTGAGCGCGGTGGCCTCGACGCGGTTCTCGGGGACCTCTACGTCCTTCAGCTCCATCAGCGACACCGTCCCCTTCAGGTTGAAGTGGCGGTTCCAGACGTAGTTGACGCCGACGTCGGTGCCGTAGAGGGTGGCGCGGCCCAGGTTGTAGTAGGTCAGCACCAGCGGCGAGAGCCCCGCCGGGTTCTTGATCTCCTGCCCCGCCCCGTCGAACGCGAAGGTCCGCTCGCCGGCCGGGCGCACGAGCCCGAGGCCCAGGGGGTCGGCGATGGTCACCAGCGGGCTCAGGAAGTTCTCGAAGCGCGAGTAGTAGCCCACCACGTCGAGGAAGAGCCGCCCGTTGAGGATCCCCTTGTAGCCCAGCTCCCAGGTCTGGTTCTCCTCGGGGACGAGCGGGTCGTAGGTGGCGAAGGTGGTCCCGTCCGGGTTCTTGACGGTGAACCCCTCGGTGTTGCCGAAGATGGAGACGACCGCCGTCCAGTCCGGGATGTGGAAGTGGGTCTGGAGGATGGTCGGCGACTTGAAGGCGCGGTTGTACGTCACCCGCAGCGACTGCCCGTCGGCCGGCTTGTAGACGAGCCCCGCCTTGGGCGAGAACTGCCGGTCGTAGCTCTCGTGGTCGTCCAGCCGCGCGGCCAGGATGACGTCGAAGCGCGAGGAGACCGGGGTGGTGGTCTGCGCGTAGAGCCCCACCTGGCGGTTGTCGACGTCCTCGCCGGTGAGGCGGTCGGTGAGCCACTGCCGGTGGCTGCTGACGATGTCGCGGCGGTACTGGACGCCGCCCACGACGGCCGTGTTGAGGAAGGCCGGAACGCGGTAGTTCCCCTGCACCTCGGCGGCGATCATCCGCCCGTCGCTGGGCCAGTCGGAGAGGAGGCGGAGCGAGTCGGCGGTCAGCGACGCGTTCGCGGCGACCGACTGCGCGGCGGCGAAGCGGTTGAGCGCGAACGACTCGCCCGAGGTCGACTGCGAGCGGTAGGCGGTGGCGTACCAGTGGGGCGAGCTGAACTTGGCCTGGAAGAAGTTGTAGCCCCAGTCCTTGAGCTGGTTGCGGCCGACGTTGGTCTGCCCCACGCCGTCGGTCTGGCTGGCGCCGCCGGTGACCTCGAAGCGGGAGTCGCCGGCGTAGTAGACGAGCGCGGCGGTGCCGCGGGTGACGCGGGCGTCCCAGTCGATGGGGAGCTTGAGCGAGTCCTCGCGGAGGCGCACGCCGCTGTTGGTGTAGGCGAGGTAGTTGTTCCAGTCGTCGGCCTCCTGCCACTCGCCGGCCACCTTGTAGCCGAAGTTGCCGACGACGCCCGCGTGGCGGAGCTGGACGTCCTTGTAGTTGCGGTTGCCGCCGGTGATCTCGACGGTGGTGCCGGGGAAGGCGCGCGGGTCCTTGGTGGTCAGCGAGATGACGCCGCTGGAGGCGTCGGCGCCGTAGAGCGCCGAGCCGGGGCCCACCAGGACCTCGATCCCCGCGAGGTCGACCTTGGGCGTGGGGGTGAACTGGCCGACGGGCAGGCCGTTCTCGGGGAGGACGGAGACGCGGCCGTCCTCCATCATCAGCATCCGGTTGTTGAACGAGGAGTTGAAGCCGCGGGCGTTGATGGCCACGCTGGTCATCCCCACCTGGATGTAGTCGAGCCCCTGCACCTCGCGGAGCGCCCCGGCGAAGGTGTTGCCGACGGCGTTCTCCAGCACCTCGGGCCCGATGCGGGTGATGCTGGCCGGGGCGTCGGTGATGCGCTCGGCCTGGCGGCTGGCCGAGACGACGACGCCGTCGAGCTCGACGGGCGAGGGCTCCAGCCGGATGGCCACCAGCGTCTCCTCGCCGGAGCGGATGGTGACGTCCTGGGTGGAGGCGATGTAGCCGCCGCGCGAGGCGCGGATGCGGTGCGGGCCCGCCGGGACGCCGGTGAGGGTGAAGGCGCCCTGGTCGTCGGTGGTGGCGCTCAGGCGCGTCCCCGAGACGGTGACCTGGGCGGCGCGGACGGCGTCGCCGTCGCCGCCGGAGACGGTGCCGCGGAGGGTGCCGGTCTGCGCCTGCGCCAGCGCGGGGCACAGCGCCAGCACGGCCGACAGCAGGAGTGCGCGCCAGCTTCGGCGCCGGGGGCTGCTGCTCATCTTGTCGATCTCCCGTTGGGGGGACACGGGTGCGCCCGCGGCCGCGTGCGCACGGTTGGACTGCCCTGCGCGGTCCTTTGTGAGGCGACCGCGTTCCTGTCGTCAGATAGTGCGTGAGTGCGTTAGTGCGCTTCCGGGTCGCGGTCACTCGGGGAGCATCACCACCGCTTCGCCCTCGATCACCGTCTCGCCGTGCTGGTTGGCGACGGTGGTCGCCAGGCGGAGGCGGCGCTTCGGGGCGATGACCTCGGCGACCTCGACGCGGGCGGTGACGGTGTCGCCGATCCGGACGGGCTTCGTGAAGCGGAGAGACTGCGACAGATAGATCGTCCCCGGGCCGGGGAGCTTCATGGCCAGGACGGCGGAGATGAAGCCGGCCGAGAGCATCCCGTGGGCGATCCGCCCGCCGAACATCCCCGCCGACGCCGCCACCTCGTCGACGTGCGCGGGGTTGAGGTCGCCTGTGATCCCGGCGTAGAGGACCACGTCGGTCTCCGTCACCGTCTTACTCGTCTCCGCCGCCTGCCCGACGGCGATCTCCTCGAAGCGCATCCGTTCATTTCGTTGTAAGAGCCAACCAGCATCGCATTCCCAAAGTCCGGCGGGCGGTTGAAACGCGGCACCGCGGCAACAACGGCGCGAAGTCCGCCTGCGCGGACTGCGATGCCGGCCCCCGTCGCGCGAGGCGGTCGTCCGCGTGGGGCCAGCGCACTCACGCACCAACGCACTCACGCACTTTCTTCCTCACACGCTCATCACCAGCTTCACGTCTTCGTCGAGCTGGCTCGCGGCGCGACCGCGGGTGAGCCAGGAGACGGCGAAGAAGACGAGGATGGAGAGGACGAGGGAGAGGCCCGACACCGAGACGCCGGTGGGGAAGCGGTACGCCTCGAAGTAGGCCAGCGTCTCGAAGAAGAGCGTCACGAGGAGCCCCACACCGATGGAGGCGACGGCGCCCTCCTTCGTGGCGCCCTCCCAGTTGAGGCCGATGGCGAGCGCGGGGACGAGCGTCGAGGCGAAGAGCCCCCACCCGAAGATCCCCAGGAAGGCCACCAGCGCGCCGGGGAGGAGCGCCAGGAAGGCGGCGGCGATGGAGATCACCACCGTGGCGATCCGCCCCCAGAAGAGCTCGTTCTTCACCCTCAGCCCCAGCGCGACGGGGAGGTCGTGCGTCACCGCCGCCGCGCCGATGTTCATGAAACTGTTGACCGTGCTCATGATGGCCGCGGCCACGCCCGAGAAGACGAGCGCCGCCAGGAGCACGGGGGTGAAGCGGAGGAGGAAGAGCGGCGTGGCGTCGTCGGGCGTGCCCAGCGGCGCGATCCGGCCTTCGACCACCAGCGACTTCACCGCCACGCCCACGCCGAAGTAGAGGAGCATGGTCACCAGGAGGGCGACGGTGACCAGGAGCGGGTACCACTTCAGCTTCCGCGGGTCGCGGAGCATGTAGAACTTGTGGATGACGTGCGGCTGCCCCATCGAGCCCACGCCGAAGACGAAGAAGAGCGAGAGGGCGGCGACCGGTCCCATCGCCCCGAAAGGAGCGAGGAAGGTCTCGTCCGCGGCCATGAGGGTGCGCGAGATCCCGGTCATCCCCCCGCCCACCCTGAGGGTGTAGACGAAGACCAGGACGGAGGCGACCGCCATCAGCGACCCCTGGAAGACGTCGGTGTAGACCCCTGCCAGGATGCCGCCCGCCACGGAATAGGCGAGCACCACCGCCATCCCGATCCACACCCCCCACGCCAGCCCCGTCCCGAAGATGGCGTCGATCACCAGCCCCAGGGCGAGGACGTTCGTCGCCATGTAGCCGATCACCGCGATCAGGATCGCCAGCCCCGACAGCCCCTGCGCCGCCGGCGAGCGGTATCGCGCCCCGATGGCGTCGGGGACGGTGATGAGGCCGCGCACCTCGCCCAGGAGGCGCATCCGCTTGGCGAGCGCCCACGAGGTCATCGAGCTCGTCACCGCGGCGGGGAGGATGAGGAACATCGCCCCCAGGCCGACGGAGTAGACCAGCCCCGGGCCGCCGATGAAGGCGAAGCCGGAGAGCGTCGCGCTCATGGCCGCCAGCGTGAGCGCCAGGAGCCCGATCCCCTCGCCGGCCACGAAGAAGTCGCTGGCCGTGCGCGTCTTCCGCGTCGCCCACGCGCCGATGGCGGCCACGATGGCGAAGTAGACCACCGCCACGACGACGATGGTGGGCTGCGCCAGCGCCGGGAGCTCGCCCGTCTGCAGGATCGCCATCGTCATACGGCCTCCGCTTCCGCCGGCACCGGCGTCGTCTCGGGGGCGATCGCGGGGACGGCGGCGTTCGGCGCCAGCGCGCGGGCCTGGCGGCGGACGCGCTCGAGGTCGGCCTCGGAGAGGGTCATCTCGTCGAAGGTGAGGGCGTAGGCCACGGGGAGAACGAAGAGCGGGAGCATCCCCACGCCGATGAGGACGATGGCCGCGCGTAAGGGGAGCCCCAGGAAGAGCGCCGCCCCCGGCGCCTCGGGCGGGAGCGCCAGCGCGGCCGCGAAGCCGCCCGCGAGGACCACGAAGACGAAGGCGAACGGGAGCTTGAGGCGCCCGATCCGCCCGGCGCGCGCGGCGCCGAGCGCCATGGCGGCCACCATCACCACGGCCGTGCCGGTCCCCATGGCCCAGGCCGACCAGCGGGGCGGGTCGCCGGGGAGGAAGGCCGAGGCGTACGCGGCGGCGATGGCCAGCGTCCCCAGGAGGAAGGCGAGGAGGGCGGTGCGTCGGGCCATCAGTGCGTGGGGTAGAGGGCGTCGAGGGCGTCGCGCCACCGCTCGGCGACGGCGGCGCGGCGGAGCTTCAGCGTGGGGGTCAGCTCCCCCGCCTCGGGGGTCAGCTCGCGCCCGGCCACCACGAAGGCGCGGATCCGCTCGGGGCGCGACAGCCCCTCGTTGACGCGGTCGACCGCGGCCTGGACGTGGCCCAGGAGCTCGGGGTGGCGGTGGAGGTCGTCGGCGTCGGGCGGGAGGGCGCGCTCGCGGGCCCACTCCTCGATGGCCGAGCGGCGGAGCGTCAGCAGCGCGGAGATGAAGTGGCGCCCCTCGCCATAGAGCATGGCCTGCCCGATCCACGGCTCCTGGACCAGGCGCGCCTCGATGGGGAGGGGCGCCACCTTCTTCCCGTTCGACAGCGCGATCAGCTCCTTCTTCCGCCCCGTCACCTTCAGCCGCCCCAGCGCGTCCAGCGCGCCCAGGTCGCCCGTGGCCAGCCACGCGCCGGCGGGGGTGAAGGCGGCGCGCGTCTCCTCGGGCTTCCCGTGGTAGCCGGCGAAGGTGAGCGGGCCGCGGCGGACGAGGACCTCGCCGTCCTCCGCGATCCGCAGCTCCGTCCCCGGCATCGGCGCGCCGGCGGTGTCGAACCCCGGCCGGTCGGGGCGGTTGAAGGCCACGCAGAGGTGCTCGGTGAGCCCGTAGGCGCCGAGGACGGTGAGACCGAGGGCGTCGAGGTACTCCGCCACGCTGGCCGGGAGCGCGGCGCCGCCGGAGGTGGCGAGGCGGATCCGCCCGCCGAAGAAGGCGCGCACCCGGGCGAAGACGGGCTCGCCGACCTCCCGCCACTCCGCCTCCAGCGCCTCGGGGACCGCCTCGCCCGCCTGGCGGAGGCGCGAGCGCGTGGTCCCCAGCGCCACGGCGCGCTCCCACCGCTCGCGATCGGCGCCCGCCGTCCGCCCCTGCTCGGCGCGGAGGGCGTCGTACGCCTTCTCGTAGAAGCGCGGGAGGCCGCCGAAGAGGGTGGGCCCGTAGGCGTGCGCGGCGTCCCACAGCCGGTCGTACTCGGGGACCAGCGCGGCCTCCATCCCCACCGCGACGCGCGTGTAGAGTCCGAAGACGCGCTCGGCGGCGTGGCAGAAGGGGAGGAAGGAGAGCGTGGTGTCGCTTTCCGTCAGCCCCAGGACCTCGGCGATGGACGCGGCCGAGGCGAGGAGGTAGCGGTGCGGGAGGGCGGCGCCCCTGGGCTCGCCGGTGGAGCCGGAGGTGTAGATGAGGATCGCCGTGTCGTCCGCCTTCGCGGCGCGGACGCGGGCGTCGACCTCGTCGCCGGTCCCGGTGCGAAGGGCTTCTTCCCCCCGCGTCATCCACGCCTCCCAGGAGACGACGTCCGGGTCACCGTCGGGGTCGGGCGCGACGATGGTCCGCAGCGCGGGGAGGGCGGCGCGGACGGCGCGGAGCTTGGCGAGCTGCGCGGGGGTGTCGACGACGACCGTCGTGGCGCCGCAGTCGGCGAGGAGCGGCTCGACCTGGGCGGGGGCGCTGGTGGGATAGAGGCCGACGGAGACGCCGGCCGCCAGGAGGACGCCGAGGTCGGCCACGGGCCAGACGAAGCGGTTCCCCGCCAGGATGGCGACCGTCTCCCCCGGGCGGTGGCCGTCCGCCACCAGCGCGGCGGCGAAGCGGCGCGACGCCTCCGCCCACTCGCCCCACGTCCACGCCTCGTCGCGCTCGGCGCCGCCGGCCGCGAGCGCGCGCAGCGCCACGCGCTGGGGGTGGCGCGCCGCGCGGGCGAGGAAGGCGGAGGCCGCGGTCTCGCTCATCCGCGCGCCCTCCGCGCCGGGTCCCACGTCATCGCCACGCACCCCATCGACAGCCCCGCGCCGGAGCCGGTGAGGACGACGAGATCGCCCGCGTGGAGCCGCCCGCTCTTCACCGCGTCGTCGAGCGCCATGGGGAGGCAGGCCGAGCCGGTGTAGCCCCACTTGTCCATCACCGTGTGCGCCTTGCTCATCGGCTGCCCCAGGCGGTCCATCACCACCTCGATGGTGGAGCGGTTGACCTGCGTCCAGAGCCAGAGGCCGACGTCGTCCACCGAAGCGCCGACGCGGCCGAGGACGGAGCGGGCGATCCGCGGCCACCCCTCCTCGTTGACCTCTTTCGGATACTTGGTGACGAAGCGGAGGCGGTTGCGCACCCCGGCCTGGAGGACGGCCTCGGTGACCGGCTCGGCGGTGCCCCCCGCGAAGACGCCCATCCCGGAGGAAAGCGAGCCGTCGGCGAAGAGCTCGGAGGCGAGGAGGCCGGGTGCGTCCGAGAGCTCGAGGACCACCGCGCCCGCGCCGTCGGCGAAGATGGTGGCGGTCTTCTTGTCGCGCGGGTCGAGGAACTTGGACATGGCGTAGACCGCCACCACCAGGACGCGCTCGTACCGCTCGTCGGCGCGGACGTACTTCCACGCGGCGTCGAGCGCGGTGACGAACCCCGCGCACGCCGAGTTGACGTCGAAGGTCCCCGTCCGCCCCGGGAGCCCCAGCCGGCCGTGGAGGACCGACGAGGTGGCGGGGGAGACGTACTCGGGGGTGTCGGTGGAGACGATCAGGAGGTCGACGTCCTCGGGCGCCAGCCCCGCGTCGGCCAGCGCGGCGCGCGCCGCCTGCTCGGCCAGGTCGGCTGTGGATTCATCCGGCCCGCACCAGCGCCGCTCGCGGATCCCCAGCGTGTTCCGGACGAAGTCGTCCACGTCCTCCCCCAGCATCGCCGACAGCTCGGCGTTGGCGAGGACACGGCTGGGGACGAACGATCCGGTCCCGGTGATGGTGGCGTGGCGCATTCGAGAAAGTGCGTGAGTGCGTGAGTGCGTGAGTGCGCTGGTGACTTCGTGGGGGCTGTCCCCTGTTCCCTATCCCCTGTCCCCTGGCGGTCCCGACGTGCCGCGGGCGACGAGGCGCACCGGGAGCGGCCGGGTGGGGCGGGGGACGAACTCCGCGTCTTCGAGCTGGCGGATCAGGAGGCGGGCGGCGCGGGCGCCCAGCTCGCGGGCGGGGACGGCCACCGTCGTCAGCTCGGGGGTCACCACCCGCGCGATCTCGACGTCGTCGCAGCCGACGATGGAGAGCTGGCCGGGGACGGCGACGCCGCTGGTGAGGCAGGTCTTCAGCGCCCCCGCCGCCAGGAGGTCGCTGGCGCAGAAGACGCCGGTCGGACGCTCGCTCGAAGCCAGCAGCTGCTTCATCGCCTTCTGCCCGCCGCCCACCGTGGCCGGGACGCGCACCAGCCGCTCGCTGGGGAGGGCGACGCCCGCCGCGCGGAGCGCCTGGAAGAAGCCGCGCTCGCGCATCCGCAGGCCGTGGACGTCGGTGGCGGGGCCCACGAAGGCCAGCCGCGTGTGCCCCAGCCCCAGGAGGTGCTCGGCCGCCAGCCGCCCCGCCGCCAGCGCGTCGCTCGCCACCCCCGGCCACCGCTCCGACGGCTCGTCGACCACCACCACCTTGAGGTCGCGGAGCGCGTCCTCGGGGAGGGTGGCGGCGCCCAGCCCGTCGAGGATCACCCCGTCGATCTGCCGCTGCCGGAGCGCCTCCAGGTGCCGCGACGGCGTGGTGTCGCGCGTGTCGCCGGGGAGGACCGCGTACCCCGCCTCCGAGGCCACCCGCTGCACGCCGGTGACGACCTCCAGGAAGAACGGGCTCGACAGGTCCGGCACCACCACCCCCAGCGCGTAGCTCCGCCCGCGGACCAGCGCGCGGGCCAGGATGTTCGGCCGGTACCCCAGCTCGTCCGCGGCCTTCAGCACCCGCTCGCGCGTCGCCGCCGCCACGCGGGCCCGCGGGTTTCCGCCCAGCACCAGCGACACCGTGGCCTGCGAGACCCCCGCGTGCCGGGCAACGTCGTGCGTCGTGATCGAGCGGGCCGGGTTCGCGTGCATTCTGGGCGGGTGAGGGTTAATACGTATTAGCTAATACGTATTGGCAGATCGGAAGTCAAGGGTCTCGTTCCCTTTCGTGACGGGGAGGGGTGGACGACCGAAACGCCGAACGAGATCGAAGCACCGGCGGCGCAACGAGATCCGAGCCTCCGTCACCCGAGCCGGCCTGTCATCCCGAGGGGAGCGGTAGCGACCCGAGGGATCTACTCGCCCCGCCCGGGAGGCCGCCGGCGCGCGCGGACGTTATCTTCCCGCCAGACTGGCGATATCCGATTCCCCGCATCCCCCCGACGAGCAAACGTGAAGATCTGGATCGACGCCGACGCGGCGCCGCGCGACGTGAAGGAGATCGTCTTCCGCGCGGCGAAGCGCGTGGAGGTGGAGGCGGTGATGGTGGCCAACCAGCGGCTCACGCCGCCGCCGGGGAACCCGTTCGTCACCGCCGTCCGCGTGGAGGGCGGCCCCGACGTCGCCGACCGCCACATCGCCGACGAGGCCGCCCCCGGCGACGTGGCGGTGACCGCCGACATCCCGCTGGCGGCCGCCCTGGTGGAGAAGCGCGTGGCGGTGATCGACCCGCGCGGCGAGGAATACACGCCAGACAGCATCGGCGAGCGCCTGGCCGTGCGCGACTTCATGGACGGCCTCCGCGGCGCGGGGGTGGAGACGGGCGGCTCGCGTCCCTACGGGGCCAAGGACAAGCAGGCCTTCGCCGCCGCTCTCGACCGCGTCCTCACCCGCGCGCTCCGGGCGCGGTGATCCGGACCGGCCGCGGTCGGACTTCACAGGAAAGGGATCAGGGCCGACGGAGAGGAATCTCCGCCGGCCCTGCTCTTCACGCGTCACCCGCCCGCCCCGGGGGCGGCGCTCAGGTGAAGCAGGCGTAGAAGCCGTAGCCGCTCTCGGTGCCGTCGGAGAAGACCGCCTTCACGACGTAGCCCTGGAACGGGACCACGCACACCCACGGGCTGCTCGAGTACGCCCGCGACGGATCGGTCCACGAGGTGCCGCTGGTGGTGCCGAGGTATGTCTCGGTGCTGGCGGTGGAGAGGAAGCCGAACCAGTCGGAGACGTAGTACGTCTCCTGGAAGTACACCTTGTACGACACGGCGTCCAGCATGGCCGGCCAGGTGATCACCGGCGTGCTCCCGGAGAGCGACCCGGTGGCGCGCGGCCCCAGCCCGCCGGGGTAGAGCTTCCGCGCGGCCACGCGGTCGAAGTAGCTGAAGCCGTTCCACGTCTGGATCACCCCGTTCATCACCGAGGCCGCGTCGCCCTCGGGGCCCGGGGTGCCGGGGATGTGGTTGGCCCCCTGCGCGTCGCTGGAGTACTGCGGCTCGCCGCGGGCCTGCCAGTTGGTGTGCCGCAGCCCCAGCGTGTGGCCCAGCTCGTGGACCATCGTGTACAGCTTCTGCGAGCTGGGGAGGGAGCCGTGGTCGCGGTCGATGGTGATGCTGGGGCCCGGGGCGCCGTTCCCCGTGGGGAAGGTGGCGCAGGCGATGGCGTTGTAGACGCACTGTCCCATCTGCACGGTGATGTTGGTGGCCACCCCCGTGTAGACGGAGGTGTTCAGCATCTGGATCCGCGCGCCGGGGGCGTTGTTGGTCCACTGCGACAGCGCCTGGTTGACCGCCGTGGCCCACGCCGAGCTCTCGCCGCTGACCTGGCTGAAGTTGACCCCGATGGTGTACGCGTCGGCCACCAGGTAGTCGGTGGCGTACTGCAGGCGCGGTCCGTCGGGGGCGCGGAGCCGCCCTCCGGCCGGCGGGCCCGCCCGGAGCGCCGCCTTGGAGAGGAGGACGTCGCCCTCCACCAGCAGGTAGTCGCCCGCGTCGCGGATGGTGCTCGCGTCGAAGCCCATCTCCGCCACCCGCGCCGCCAGCGGGTCGCCCCCGCTCCCGGCGATCCGCTCCGCCGTGTCGTCGCACGCCGCCAGCGCCAGCCCCGCGCCCACCACCGCCGCCCCGCCACGAATGCTGTACCTCATGCGCTTCTTCTCCGTACCAGATTGGGAAACGTCAGGGCCCGATGCGTGCGCTTCTCCGGGATCGCGTCCCGCGCGATTCGTCCCGGACGCGGAAAAACGCCGGGAGATCCGCCCGCTCCGCATCGGGCCGGGGGTATTCGTCAGTTCCCGTCCGCCGGGCGGAAGTTGGAGCGCGCGTCGAGCGCTGGACGAAATGCGACCGGAAAGAGAGCGGGCGCCCGGCTCACCCGAAGGCGTACCACTCCGCGGCGAGGGCGTCGAAGGTGGTGGCCGACTTCGGGGGGAGGACGTCGAGGTACCAGCGGAAGTTGCTGTAGCGGTGGAGGAGGGCGTACGCCAGGATCCGCCGCTGGAGGTCGTGCGTGAGCTCCGCCTCGCGGTAGCCGTAGCCGAGGAGGAACGCGCGGAAGGCCGGGCCGTCGCCGCCGGCCACGAAGAAGCCCACGGAGGCCATCTCGTACTCGGGCGCGCCGCGCATGGCGGGCTCGAAGTCGAAGAGCCCCGAGAGCGCCCACCCCGCCCCCTCGCGCCGCGCCAGGAGGTGGACGCGCATGATCTCCGTGTGCATCAGGACGAGCGGCCCCCGCGGGAGCTCGACGGAGGCGAGGAAGGCGGGGATCTGCGCCAGCCACGCCTCGCCCACCCCGTGCGCCCGCTGCCGCTCCACGCACGTCTCCGCCTGGCCGCGGAGGAAGGCGTCCCAGTCCGGCAGCGGGAGCGGGAGGCCGTCCGCGGAGACCTCGTGCAGCCGCGCGACCGCCCGCCCCAGCTCCGCGCAGAGCGCCTCCCGCTCCTCCGGCGAGATCTCGTCCCAGACGTCGAGGAGGCTCCGCCCGTGGAGCCGCTCCATCACCACGTACCGCCACCCTTCCAGCTCCCCGGCCGTCACCACGCCGGGCGTGGGGAGGCCGAGCCGGCCGTGCACGCGCTCCAGCACCGCCCGCTCCGTCTCCGCGGCTTCGGCGAAGATCGGCTCGAAGAGCTTCACCACGTGCGTCTCTCCCACGGAGAAGACGATGGTGGAGCCGCCGGCGAACTTGGCCAGCGCACCGTCGCCGAGGCCGTGGCGGGCGCGGATGGCCTCGACGGCGGGGCGGTACGTCGCCTCGTCGCGCGGGGAGCGCTGGAATTCTTCGACGGTGCGGACCTGGGGGAGGAGCGGCATCGCGGCAGGCTCAGGCGCGCGCGGCGGCCACGCGTTCGAGGTTGATCATCTCCGCCACGTAGATCCGGCGGAGGACGGGGGGCGCCAGCCAGCGCTCGATCCACCCCTGGAGGCCGGGGCGCGTCCACTCCATGGCGATGGTGACGCGCGAGCGGCCGCCCTCGGCGGGGTCGACGGTGAAGGAGGTGACGGCGCCCGTCTCGAAGTCGGTCTCGGCGAGGACGCGCCCCGGCTCGGGCTCGCTGACCTTCGCGCGGATCGTCCGCGTGGCGCCGAGGATGCGCGTCCGGAAGCGGATGACGGTCCCCGCGCCGGTGCCGCCCTCCTCCACCTCCAGGCGGCCCAGGAACCAGGGGTCGGGGAGGATGTCGGCATGGGCGCCGCGGTAGTCGGCGAGGACGGCGTAGACCGCCTGGGGCGGCGCGTCGAGGGTGGCCGAGGCCGCCACGTGGTTGGTGGGCATGTCGGGATCGTCGGTCGGCGTGGAGACGTTCGGGATTCGCTTACGTGGGGCGGATGAGCGAGAGGCGCACCTTCCGCTCGCTCAAGGTGACGACGAGGGTGTCGCCGGGGAGGAGCTGGGCCAGCGGGGCGGCGTCGAGAAATTCGCAGATGGGCTCGTCGCCCACCTGGACGTCGGCGCGGAAGCCGCGGGCGTACGCCACCGCGTCGCCGTCGCGGCGCTTCGCGTTGCTGCGGAGGTAGACGCCGCGGTCGTTCATCAGCCAGAGCCCCGGCGGCGCGCCGGTCTCCGGGTGGTCGTCGACGTCGTCGACGTCGAAGTCCGCGTCCTCGTCGTGGAGGTCGACGCCCGCGGCCACGTACCGCTGCGCCTCCGTCATCACCCGCTCCGCCGCGCTCCGCGACTCCTCCACCAGCGCCAGCACCTCGGCGCCCTCGAACTCGTATCGCTGCTCCATCGTCGTCCCCTTCTCAGGTCGAGACTGTCGGCCCTTCCGCGCGCGGCGCCCCTTCGGCGCACCGCGCGCAGACGCACGCCTTGCGCCGGGCTTCCTCGGGGATGCGCTGGAGGACGTCGCCGGCGATGGTGACGGAGGCGCACCAGCAGGCGCCGCCGGAGGGCGAGGCGCCGGCCATGGCGCAGCCGTTCGCCTCGCCGCAGAGGGGGCAGCGGGCGGGGTCGACGGGGGTCTCGGCGGCGGGCTCGGGCGTCATCGGTCAGCCTCCGGCGGGGGGGAGCGCGGCCCATTCGGGTGCAAGGATACTCATGATCACCTCGCTCCAGTAGCCCCCCGGCACCGCGAGCGAGTCGCGCCGCACCCCGTCGCGGCGGAAGCCGGCGCGCGCGTAGCAGGCGATGGCGCCGGCGTTGAAGTCGAAGACGCCGAGCTCCACGCGGTGCATCCCCATCTCGCCGAAGGCCACCGCCAGCGCGGCGCGCACCATCGCCTCGCCCAGCCCCCGCCCGCGCCGCGCGGGGTCCACCAGCACGCGCGCCAGCCGGAGCGAGCGGTTGCGCGCGTCGATGGCGCCCAGCTCGATGTGGCCGAACGCCTCGCCGCTCTCCCCGTCCACCGCCTTGTAGATCCGCCGCCAGCCGCTCTCCGCGCTCTCCCGCACGTGCCGCCGCAGCTGCGCGCGCGTCAGCGGATACGCGAACGCGTCCGCCGTCCACGCCCGCATCGCCTCCGCCGAGGCGATCCACCCGATCAGCCGGTCGAAGTCGTCCTCGGCGAACGGGGCGAGCGCGCAGTGCGGGGCGTCAGCCTGTCGCATCCGACGAGTCGTGGTCGTCGTCACGCATCGCGTCCAGGTGGAGCGCGATCGCCTCGCGGATCAGGGTGCGCACCTCCTCTTCCGTCTCCGCGACGGCGACGCAGCCGGGGAGGTCGGGGACGTAGGCGCCGAACCCGGTGTCGCCCCGCTCGATCACGACGGCGTGCTCCATCGCCTCCTCCTCGTCTTACGGCTCCGCGGGCGATTTCCGGCCCCCCCGCAACCTACCCACGGCGCGAGGGCGGCGCCAACGGTTACGGATCTTTCCCCATCGGCCGGTGTCGAATATGCGCCTCTCGCGGGCCTGGCCGGTCCTCTTCGGCTCGCGCGGAACGCCCCCGGCGGGCGGTTCCCTACCTCCCAAAACTCCCATGGAGACAGGCAGAACGGAGCGGTTCCCCCAGCTGTTCGGGGGCATGGTGGCGCTCGCCCTGGCGCTGGTGCTGGCGGCGCTGCTGGGCGCGAGCGCGATCAAGTCGGCGCGGCGCGCGGGCGACCAGATCGAGGTGACGGGGTCGGCGAAGAAGCCGATCCGCTCGGACTACGCGGTGTGGCGGGTGTCGGTGGCGGCGCAGGCGCCGGTGCTCCAGGACGCCTACGCCGAGGTCACGCGCCACGCCCAGGCCGTCCGCCAGTTCCTGGCCCAGAACGGCGTCGCCGACTCGGCGGTCACCGTGCGCCCGGTGGAGACCTCGACGGTCAACCGCGTCACCGAGAGCGGGATGACGACCCCCGAGGTCCTCGGCTACCGGCTGAGCCAGACCGTCGAGGTGCGCTCGGCCGACGTCAACGGGATGACGGCGCTCTCGGAGCGCGCCGCGGCGCTGATCACGCAGGGGGTGCCGATCCAGGCGTCGTCGCCCGAGTACCTGTACACCAAGCTCTCCGACGTCCGCACCCAGATGCTGGCCGAGGCCACCGAGGACGCCCGCCGCCGCGCCGAGGCGGTGGCGAAGAGCGCGGGCGCCGAGATCGGCGCGGTGCGCAGCGCGCGCCAGGGCGTCTTCCAGATCACCCCGCGCAACTCCACCGAGGTCAGCGACTACGGGATCAACGACGTCTCGTCGCTGGAGAAGGACATCACGGCCGTCGTGCGTGTGACGTTCGCGGTGAACTGAGCGGGAGTCCTGAGTCCTGAGTCCTAAGTCCTGAGCACGAACGCGGCGAGGCCGCCCCGGCGCACTGCCGGGGCGGCC
>DATACF010000003.1:0-1542 GCA_036259235.1 Longimicrobium sp.
CCCGCGGGGGCCGCCGACGGCTGCGAGGGCGGGGCGGACGGAGGCGCGGCGGGCGGCGCCGCCTGCGCCACCCGGGCCGGCTCGGGCGCCGGGAGCGGGGGAAGCGGGTCGCCGCCGCCCAGGACGCGGGGGCGCAGGTTGGTGAGGACGTACGTCTGGCGCTCGGGGTTCGCCAGGTCGACGACGCCGGGGGTCAGGCGGTAGTGCTCGGCCCCGGACTGCCCGTCGCGCCCCTCTACGACGATGCTGAGGTGGCGCGACTCGCCCCCGGGGGGGAGGAGGCCGACGAAGGGGGTCCCCCCCGCCGAGTCGGCGAGGAGGAGCCCGCGGGCGCCCCCGACGCTGACCCCCGCCACCCCGGCGGGGTGCCGCGCCAGCCCGATGACGCACCACCAGGGGCGGCCGCGGTCGACCCCGCTCTTCAGCATCTGCTGGCGGCAGAGCGTCTCGTCGTGGTCGAGGATGGTGACGCTCACCCGTGCCTGCGCGCGCGCGGGCCCCGCCAGGGCGGCGGAGAGGAGCGGGAGGGCGAGGAGGGCGAGCGGGAGGCGGCCGCGGGGAGCGGCGAGGCGACGGAGAACGGAGTGCATGATCGGCCCCAAATACAACGTGGACGAGAGAACCGCGACATCGAAGAACCCGGAGAAGAGATCGTTTCGCGCTTATCGTGGAGGGGACGCGCGCCGGGTCATTATGGGACGTACGATACGTGCGCGCGGGGGCGCAGGCAAGGGAAAAGTCGCCGGCCCCGGCGGCCCGTCCCGCTCACCATCCGTTTCCCGACGCGGGATGGGGCTTCCGCGCGGCGGGGCGGGCGCCTATACTGTGTGTCGGCAGATGGTTGAATCAGGTGCATCCGTTTATCCGCGTCCCCCCTTCTCCTCCCCACCGTCCTTTCCCGGGGTGCAGCCGTGCGAACCGAGCTCTACGACGCCGTCCGAGAGGCCACCGCGGGCGAGTTCGACCTCCTGGGCGAGCTCGACGGCGCCGCCGGGTGGATGGCCTACCTGGCGCGCGAGGCCTCCGGCGGCGCGCTGGCCGTCCTGGTGCTCGAGGAGGCCCCGGCCGAGGCCGGCGGCCAGTTCGACCTCCGGGTGCTGCGCCGCCTCGACGCGCGCGAGCCGGTGGGGTTCACCACCTGCGCGGCGTGCGGGGTCGAGAACGAGGGGTGGCCGCGCTTCTGCGGCGCCTGCGGCCGCGACCTCTCGGGGGTGGCCCCCGACGCGGCGGCGCCGGGCGGGTCGGCGGCCGAGCTCCTGGAGGCGGTGCGCGCCGCGGCCGAGGGGGAGTTCGAGGTGCTGGGCGCCATCCCCCGCGCGGAAGGGGGGGGCGAGGTATACTTCGCCCGCGAGGAGGCGACCGGCCGGATCGTGGGGCTCACCCTCGACCGCGAGCACGGCGACGACTACGCGCTCTCCGCCACCTGGGCGGCCGACGACGAGGCGCTGGCGCACCCGGCGACGGGGACGGCCGCCTACGCCGCCCCCGAGCCGTGGGCGCCCGCGCCCGAGCCGGAGCCCGCGCCCCCGGCGCCCGCCGCCG
>DATACF010000004.1:0-2134 GCA_036259235.1 Longimicrobium sp.
CGGCGCGGGCGCTGCGGGCGGACGCGTACACGGTGGGCGCCGACGTCGTCTTCGCGCCGTGGCGGTACGCGCCGCACACCCCCGCGGGGCGGCGGCTCCTGGCGCACGAGCTGGCGCACGTGGCGCAGGGGCCGGCCGACCCCTCCGCGGTGCGCCGGAGCCCGGCCGACGCGGCGCCGGACCCCGCCGAGACCGCCCGGAAGGAGGAGGAGGTCCGCGAGTACCAGGCGTACCTGAACGAGAACCACGACACCGAGGAGATGCCGACCAGCCGCGACAAGGCGCTCGTGCTGGCCGGGCGGCGCCTGCGGGGCGAGGCGGTGACGCTCCCGCCGAACGGCGACGCGCTCCTGGTGCTGGACCTCCTCTACGGAGCGCCGCTCCACGAGCACCGCGCCGCCGCGCTCCGGCTGCTGGAGGAGATGGACGCCGGCGTCCTGGAGGGGATGGTGTCGCGGGAGGCGGAGCCGGGGCGGGGGAAGATCAACATCTGGAAGCTGGCGGCCCGCTTCGAGGGGGTCGAGATGTTCGAGGTGGTCGACATCCTCAGCGGCCGCCTCCACGGGAGCTACGACGAGCTGCGCAGGGGGAAGGACCCGCTGCGCAAGGCCGACGACGCCGAGCTGGAGGCGCGGACGGTGGAGTGGCTCGACGGCAACCGGAAGAGCGCGGAGGCGTACTTCGCCGAGGTGTGGGCCGCGCACCCCGTGGTGAGCCTGGGGGAGACGCACCAGTACGGCCCCCAGCAGCGGCTCTTCGCGGCCGACATGGTGAAGCGCCACGGGGGCAAGGACGTCGCGCTGGCGGTGGAGGTCAAGAGCCAGTCGGCCCTCGACGCCTACATGAAGCGCGGAGATCCTTCGCGGCTTCCCGACTGGGTGTTCGAGCAGGGGTCCGACCGGATGCTGGACGCCGCGCGCGCGAACGGGACCCGCGTGGTGGCGGCGGACCGGGTGGCGCGCACGATGAGCCCGAAGCGCGACGCCCACATGGCGGCGACCGTGCAGGCCGAGCACGACCGGGGCCGGAAGGTCCTGTACTACGGCGGCGCGTTCCACGTGCGCGAGTGGAAGGCGCACCACGACGACCCCATGGGAAAGCAGCTGGCCCTCGCGAACGGAGAGGACGCGTACGCCATCGTCCTCCGCTTCGTCGACCCCTCCGTGACGGAGGAGCCCCTCATCACCGCGCTCCGCCGGCGCTTCCCCTCGGAGGCGTCGATCGGGTTCGACGTCGACCGGAGCCCCATGCGGTGGCGCAAGGACTTCAGCCGCGCCTCGGAGCGCCTGGGGAGGAACATCGACGGGCTCATCTACTTCCTGACGTAGGGCGGCCCGCGCCGGGACCAACTGCCTGTCGCACCGGGGCGGGCTCGCGCGTTCTGGGGGCGCTCAGGCGAGCGATGTCGAACCCCGAACTCGATCGAAGCCCCATGCGACCGCTCTTCTTCGCCTTCGCCCTCCCCTTCGCGGCCGCCTGCGCGACCGTGCCCTCGCAGACGGCGCCCGCCGACCGCGCGCTGGCGCTCGGCTCGCCCGACGAGTCGTTCTCCTGCGCCATGCGCGAGGTCAACGAGCTCGGCTACACGGTGGCCGACGCCGACCGCGGCGCCGGCTTCCTCCGCGCCGAGCGCGACCGCACCTCGCTCGGCGACGCGCTCCTGGGCGGGGTGCAGCGCTTCGACCAGCTCACCCTCACCGTCTTCCCGCGCGAGGACCGGCGGACCGTCCTCCGGGTGGTGACGGACGGGTACGAGGTGGAGGCGCGGGGCGAGAACAGGGGAGGCCGCGTCTCCGGCGTCCCCTCGCCGCGCGCGGACGAGGACGCGCGGGCCATCCTGTCCGCGTGCGGCGAGCCGGAGGGGGCGCCCTCGGCCGCGGCGCGCGTGGGCGGGTAGCGGGGCGCTACTCCCCGGCGCCGGCCTCGTAGGCGGCCAGGCAGGCGGCGGCGACGGCCACGGCGCCGAGGTAGCCGCCGAGGACGTCGGAGGCCCAGTGCTTCTCCTCCAGCACGCGCCCCCCGGCGGTCGCCAGCGGCACCGCCAGCGCCGCGGGGAAGGCCAGGGCGGGGCGGGCGAGCCCCTCGCGCGCCAGGACGTAGGCGGTGGCGAGGGAGACGGCGCCGGGGCCGAAGG
>DATACF010000005.1:0-3709 GCA_036259235.1 Longimicrobium sp.
TGCGGGGGGGAGGGGCCGGGCGAGGGGGCGCCGGAGCGGCGGAATGGGATGAAAGCTCGTCGAAACGCAGTCGAAGTTCCGCAGTTCCGCGAAGTTGCGTGAGGGATGCGGGCCCGGAGGGCGAAGACCCTGGCGGGGGGGAATGCGAAGGCGGCCGCGGGTCCCTGAGGAGATCGCGGCCGCCGTGGAGCCCGCCAGGGGCTTCGCGCCGTTGGAAACGGTAGTATCGTTTCCTACGGCGCCCGCAGCCCGGCCCGGAGCGCAGCGGAGGGACACGCCCGGATCCGCCGTTGCAGTTCGCCGTCGCCGTTCCGGAAGAACGCCCGCGACTACGCCCCCGCCCCGGCCAGCGCCGGCGTCTCGGAGTGCAGCGGCAGCGTGACGGTGAAGGTGGTCCCCTCGCCGACGGCCGACTGGACCTCGAGCCGCCCGCCGTGGCTCTCGACGATCTCGCGGCAGATGGCGAGCCCCAGCCCCATCCCCTTCCCCTTGGTGGAGACGAAGGGCTGGAAGATCTGCTGCAGGTTCTCGGGGGTGATCCCGGGCCCGTTGTCGCTCACCCGCGCCTCGGCGCTCCCCCCCGAGCGGCCGACCGTGATCCGCAGCTGCGGGTCGGGCGTGTCGGCGCCGTCCATCGCCTCGCGGGCGTTGCGGACCAGGTTGTCGAAGACCTGGCGGAGGTAGTAGGCGTCGGCCAGCACCACGACCTCCGCGAAGTCGGAGGCGTCGACCCGGAGCCCCGTCTCGGGGGCCTCCATCGCCTCGCGCCGCGCCACCTCGGAGACCAGGTCGTCGAGGCGCACCGGGCGGCGGTTGAGCCTCCGGCGCTGCCCCTTGGTGTACTCGGAGAGCTCGTCGAGCATCAGCACCAGCCGCTGCGACTCGCTGACGATGGCCTCGCACACCTCCTTGCGCTGGTGCGCCTCCGAGACGATCCGCTCGTCGTCGAGGATGTCGGCGTGGAGGACGATCGTCTGGATGGGGTTCTTGATCTGGTGGAGGATCCGCGCGGTGGCGGTGCCCAGCGCGGCCAGCTTCTCCTCCTCGGCGCGGCGGCGGTCGGCGCGCCGCAGGAGCGCCACGATGACCCCGGTGGTGAACACGACCACGCTCACCACCACGATCACCGAGACGGCGAAGAGGACCTGCATGTTGGGCGCGGAGACGCTCCCGGCCGCCTGGAGGATCATGCTGGGTGGAGAGGGGGGGAGGGGCGCGGCCGCGAAAGGGCCGCGCTTTCAGTCTTCGCCTTCGCCGGGGTGCTCGTCCGGGGCGCGCGAGAGCGAGAAGGCCACCGTCTCGCCGGCGTCGTCGCCGTCGGGGACGACGGTCTCGACGATGATCCGCCGCACCACGCGGCGCTCGTCGTCGATGGAGACCTCGAACTCGAGCCCCAGCTCGGGGGCGCGGATCTGGGTGCGCACCTTGCGGCCGGGCTCCTGCGCGGGCGGGTCGGGGTTGCGCAGGAGCGTCTTGGTCGACTGGCGCCCCGAGTCGAGCCCGCGCGTGACCTTGACCTGCCGGAGCCAGTCGGGCTGGTAGCCGATCAGGTACGTCCGCCCGCGCTGGTCTTCGCCGCGCCCTTCGCGGTTGTGGCGTGCCATGCGCTCGTCTCCCGCGTGCTGACGGTGAGGAGGCCCGCGTCTGGAATGGCGACGGACTTCTTCGAAATCTCCCGCGCCGCGCCCCCCTTTGTCAAGAAGCGAACCGCCGCGCGGCCGGAGCGCTCCCCCGCCGCCTCCGCTGGCACGCGCCGGCCGGAATCGCGCGTTTTTCCAACCACTTCCGCCGCTGTGCCCCGCTGCGCCCCCGCGCCTGCGGGATCGTCCGGATGGGAGCCGAGCGTCCCACGCGCGCCCCGCGTGGGGCACGGCGGCGACACCTCGTCCCCCTGCATCCGGCGGGGCGGCGGGCGGCGTAGCGGAAGGGAGCAGACCGCCGGCCCAACGCCGCGCCCCGCCCGGTGGTAACATGGGGATTAAGAGGGGATTAGGGGCCTCATGGGAGGGCACCCGGGGTGCGGTGGCGGGTATCCTCCAGGCAGCGGTCGCGGGAGAGCCGCTCGCGCGCGGTGGGTGGGGGCGGATGGAGGGGGGGGTGGCCTGATTCGTGCGCGCGCCCCGCTCACCGCTACAGGAGGAGCCAGGGAGCGCGCGCGCCGAGGGGAGCGCGGAGCATGCGAAAACCCAGGCCCGGCGCGCCCGGAAGCCCCGGATGTTTCTCTTGACCCCGAAATTTCGGGGCGTTAGGTTGGGGCCATCGTCCTCAAACACACCGTCCAATCGGCTTCGGGGCGCGGAACACCGCCCTCCTCCCCTGGTTTCTTTTCCCAGCGACATCGGAAGCCTCCAGCGGACGCGGCGGCACGGGCCCCGTGAGCCGCAGGACGCGTAGACACATACGGAGCTCGTCGTGGACATCACCGCCATCAAGTCGAAGAGCATCGCCGAGCTGCACGAGATGGCCGAAGGGCTGAACATCTCGAACTACTCGGGGCTGCGGAAGCAGGACCTCATCTACCGCATCGAGCAGAACCTGCTCGACAGCGAGGTCGTGCTCCGCGGCGAAGGCGTGCTCGAGGTCCTCCCGGAGGGGTACGGCTTCCTCCGCTCGCAGGACTGGAACTACCTCTACGGGCCCGACGACATCTACGTCTCGCCCAGCCAAATCAAGCGCTTCGACCTCCGCACCGGCGACACGGTGCTGGGGCAGGTGCGCCCGCCCAAGGAGGGCGAGCGCTACCTGGCGCTCCTCAAGGTCGAGCGGGTCAACGGCGACGAGCCCGAGAAGGCCAAGCACCGCATCGCCTTCGACAACCTCCGCCCCCGCTACCCCGACAGCCGCATCCGCCTGGAGACCTCGGGCGGCGACCTGTCGATGCGGGTGATGGACCTGGTGGCGCCGCTGGGGAAGGGGCAGCGCGGGCTGATCGTGGCGCCGCCGAAGGCCGGCAAGACGATCCTGATGCAGAAGATCGCCAACGCGATCACCGAGAACCACCCGGAGGTCCACCTCATCGTGCTGCTCATCGACGAGCGCCCGGAGGAGGTGACCGACATGCAGGAGAACGTGAAGGCGGAGGTGATCTCGTCGACCTTCGACGAGCCGGCCGACCGCCACACGCAGGTGGCCGAGATGGTGCTGGAGAAGGCCAAGCGTCTCGTCGAGCACGGCCGCGACGTGGTGATCCTCCTGGACTCCATCACCCGCCTGGCGCGCGCCTACAACGTGGTGGTGCCGCACTCGGGGAAGATCCTCTCCGGCGGCGTGGACGCCAACGCGCTCCACAAGCCGAAGCGCTTCTTCGGCGCGGCGCGGAACATCGAGGAGGGGGGCAGCCTCACCATCGTCGCGACGGCGCTGGTGGAGACGGGGAGCCGGATGGACGAGGTGATCTTCGAGGAGTTCAAGGGCACCGGCAACATGGAGCTCGTCCTCGACCGCCACATCGCCGACAAGCGGATCTTCCCGGCCATCGACCTCAACCGCTCGGGGACCCGCCGCGAGGACCTCCTCCTCTCGGAGCTGGAGCTCACGCGCGTCTACCTGCTGCGGAACTTCCTCTCCGACATGCCGCCGGCGGAGGCGATCGACTTCCTCCTCAGCCGGATGAAGAAGACGAAGGCGAACAAGGACTTCCTCGACTCGATGGCGCGGGGCGGGTAAGTCCCAGGTCCTGAGTCCTGAGAATCGAAGGGGCGGCTCCCGC
>DATACF010000006.1:0-2817 GCA_036259235.1 Longimicrobium sp.
CGCGGCGCGGGGGAGGCGGGGCGCGAGGGGCCGCCGCGGCCGCCGCCCTGGGGGGCGCGGGACTTCCCGGCGACGCGGGCCTGCTCGTCGGCCTGGTTCTGGGCGCGGCGCTCGGCCTTGGCGGCCGCGCGGGCGCGGTCCTCGGCCTTGCGGGCGCGGATCTCGGCGATCCGCTGGCCGATGGGGATCTCCAGCTTCTCGCCGCTCTTGGCGGTGTAGTCGAAGCCCGCCACCGTCCGCCGCTCGATCCGCTTGCCGACGGCGCGCTCGATGGCCTTCAGCTCCGGCTCGTCCTCGGGGGAGACGAAGGTGTAGGCGTCGCCCGTGGCCTCGGCGCGGGCGGTGCGGCCCACGCGGTGGATGTAGTCCTCCGGCGCCTTGGGGACGTCGAAGTTCACCACGTGCTCCAGCTCCTCGACGTCGATCCCGCGGGCCACGATGTCCGTGGCCACCAGGACGCGGAACTCGCCGTTCTTGAAGCCGTCGAGCGCCTCGGTGCGCCGGCTCTGGCTCCGGTTGCCGTGGATGCGCGCCGCCGCGATCCCCGCCTTCTCCAGCTTCTCGGTGAGCCGGTTGACGCGGTGCTTGGTGCGGCAGAAGACGATGGCGCTCCCCACCTCGTTGCGGCGGAGGAGCTCCAGGAGGAGCTCCGTCTTCAGGTTCTCGGGGACGGGGTAGAGCGCCTGGGTGATCCCCGTGGCCGGCGCCTGCTTCCGCTCGACGTTGACCCGCGCGGGCTCGCGGAGGAGCTCGCGGGTGAGCTCCACGATCGGCGCCGGGAGGGTGGCCGAGAAGAAGAGCGTCTGCCGCGCCGTCTTCGGCAGGTGGCGGAGGACGCGCCGGATGTCGGGGAGGAAGCCCATGTCGAGCATCCGGTCGGCCTCGTCGAGCACCAGCACCTCCAGGTGCTCCAGCCGCGCGTAGTCGTACTGGAAGTGGTCGAGGAGGCGCCCCGGGGTGGCGATCAGGATGTCGACGCCGCGCCGGAAGGCCTCTTCCTGCGGCCGCATCCCCACGCCGCCGAAGACGGCGGCGCCGCGGATGCCGGTGTGCTTCGCCAGCTCGGCCAGGTGCGCCTCGATCTGCGCGGCCAGCTCGCGGGTGGGGGCCAGCACCAGCGCGCGGGTCTTGCCGCGGGGCTTGTCGCGGAGCCGCTGGAGGATCGGGAGGAGGAAGGCGGCCGTCTTGCCGCTCCCCGTCATGGCGCACGCCAGCACGTCGCGCCCTTCGAGCGCGGGCGGGATGGCGTCGGCCTGCACGGGGGTGGGCCGCGTGAAGCCGAGCTCGTCGACCGCGCGCACCAGCTCGGGGCGGAGCCCCAGGGTGGCGAAGTCGGTCTCAGGCTTCCCCTGCCCGTTCGTCTGCTGCTGAACCGTCATCAAGTCCTCTGGACAAAAACAAACCCGGGCGCGAGAGCCGATGTGCTCCGCGTCCGGAACGCGCGCATTGTCGCGTGCTGGAGAGGGTATACACCACAGTTTCCAGTTTGTGCGCGGGGGAACGAACCGGCCCTTCCGCGTGTCCCTGGATGCGCCGCCCGCGCGGGCGTATTCTGTGCAGCCCGCGCCCGTGCGCCACGCATGTACGACCGAACCCACGCGAAGGATCCTCTCCTGATGACTCGCCGGACGCGCCGCCTCGCGCTCCTTCTCGCCGTCGCTTTCACGGCCTCCGCCTGCTCGCCCGGCTACGTGCTGCGGGCGGCGTGGGAGGAGGCGAAGATCCTCAACCGTCGCCAGCCGATCTCGCGGGTGATCGCGGACAGCGCGCAGCCGGCGGAGACGCGGGCGAAGCTGGCGCTGGTGCTGGAGGCGCGCGGCTTCGCGGCCGACTCGCTGGGACTCAGGGCGGGGAAGAGCTACACGCTCTTCTCGCGGGTGGAGTCGGACACGCTGGCGATGGTGCTGTCGGCGGCGTACCGCGACCGCTTCCAGGCGAAGACGTGGTGGTTCCCCATCGTGGGGAGCGTGCCGTACAGGGGGTACTTCGAGCTGGACGACGCGGAAGCCGCGGCGCGGAAGCTCCAGCGGCAGGGGCTCGACACCTATCTTCGCCCCACGGCGGCGTTCAGCACGCTGGGGTGGTTCAACGACCCGCTCCTCTCCACGCTCCTCCGCTACGACGAGGTGTCGCTGGCGAACACGGTGATCCACGAGATCCTGCACAACACCTACTACGCGTCGGGCCAGGCCGTCTTCAACGAGAGCTTCGCCAACTTCGTGGGCGGCCGCGGCGCCATCGAGTTCTTCTGCCGCCGCGACGGGCCGGAGTCGCCGCGCTGCCGCCGCGCGACGGCCGCCTGGGAGGACGACCTCCTCTTCGGCGCCTTTCTCTCCTCGCTGGTCGACGACCTCCGGGCGCTCTACGGCCGGACGGACGTCACCAGCGAGCAGAAGGTGGCGATGCGCGAGGAGGTCTTCGCCCGCGCCCGCGAGCGCTACACGCGCGAGGTGAAGCCGAAGCTCCAGGTGGACAACTTCGACCGCTTCGTGGGCGGCGAGCTGAACAACGCCACCATCATCTCCCGGCGGATCTACTACGACCGCCTCGACCTCTTCGAGCGCGTCTACGAAGCCCGCGGCCGCGACTTCAAGCGGGCGATGGACGACATCATCGCGGCGGCGCGGGCGGGGAAGGCGGATCCGTACGCGGCGGTGGACGCGCTGGTGGGCGGCGCGTAGACGCGGGGGCGGGCGGTGGTGCGGGTGGCGCGGCTCCGCGCGGGGCCCTCACCCGGCTCGCTTAGGCTCGCCACCCTCTCCCAATTCTGGGAGAGGGGTAGGGTATCCCCCAGCCCTCTCCCAGAACTGGGAGAGG
>DATACF010000007.1:0-4344 GCA_036259235.1 Longimicrobium sp.
AATGGGCCGAGGCGGTGTTGGGAGACACCGGGAGGGCGGGGAAGCGCCTCCGGCTGGCGGAAGCCCTCGGGGCCGCGCTGGAGCGGCGCGGGGGCGACGCCACGCTCGCCGACGCGGCGCGGGCGATCCGCGCCCACGCCCGAGATCCGCGCGCCACCCGCCTCCTCGCCTCGGCGCACCGGGAGTACGCGCGGGGGCGGAAGGCCTACCGGGAGGCCGACAAGAAGGGCGCCGGCGATCACTGCGCCCGGGTCCTGGAAATCGCCCCGCCGTCGCCGGCGCTCCGGGGGTGGGCCGGGGTGTACCGCGCCGCCGGGATCAGCTTCGAGGGCGACCACTCGCGGGCGGTGGCCGAGTTCGAGGCGCAGCGGGCGAAGGTGGACACGGCGCGCCACCCCGCGCTCGCGGCCACCCTCCACTCCGGGCTCGCGACGGCGCTGCTGCGCGGCGGGAGTCACCAGCAGTCACGGGACGCCTCGCGCATCGCGGCCCGCCACTACACGCGCGCGGGCGAGCGGGAGAGCGAGGGAGGCGAGATCTTTCAGCAGGCGACGACGGAGTTCGGGATGGGGCTGGACTGGGAGGCGTACGCGACGATGCACCGGGCGCTGGTCACCCTCCGCGACTTCCGCGCGTCGCGCTTCCTGCACGCCCTCCTCCTCTCCGCCTCCCAGTCGCTGGCAGACGACGGCTTCCGCCACACCGCGCTCGCCCTGCAGGACGAGGCGGTCGCGGTGGCGGGGCGTACCCGCGTCCGGGCCTTCGTTGCGGAGTCGCACGCCCGGCGGGCGCAGCTCCGGGCGGGCCTCGGCGACTCCGCCGGCGCGGAGACCGACGCCAGGGCCGCCGCGCGGCACCTCGACGACGTCGTCCTCGCGACCTGGCCGTGGATCACGGTGGACCTGCGCCTGGTCCGCGGAAGGCTCCGGCTCCGCACCGATCCCGCGGGCGCCTTGGCCGCCTTCGACTCGGTGGCCGTCGCCGTCGACACCGCGCGGACGGTGCGGCGGTACGTGCTCGCGCTGGTGGGGGCCGCCGAAGCGCGCCTGGCGCTCGGCGACGCGGCGGGCGCCGCGGCCGACTTGCAGAAGGCGACGGAGCGGCTGGGTCTCCAGGGGAGCGCGATCGAGACGGCGTCGCTGCGCGCCTCGCTCCTCGACGGCGCGCGCGAGGTGTTCGACCGCCTGGTGATGCTGGAGGTGGCGCGCGGACGAGAGCGGGAGGCGCTGGAGTTCCTGGAGCGAGGGCGCGTCTCCTTTCCGCCCGCCGGCCCGCGCGAGGGCGCGGCCGCCGGCGTCGCGCGTCCCCCGGCGGGGAGCGTGGCGGTGGTCTACGCGCTCATCGGCGACACGCTGCTGACCTGGACCGTCGCGGGCGACACGGTCCGCCTGGTCCGCCAGAGCGTGGACCACGCGGGGCTCCTCGCCCGGGTGGAGGCGGTCCGGGCGCTGGAGGGGTCTCGGGACGAGGCGGCGGCGAGGTCCGTCCTGGCCTCCCTCTACGACCGGCTGGTCCGGCCCGTGGAGAGGGCGCTGGGCGGGGCGGAGACCCCCCTGGTGCTGGTCGCCGACGGCGAGCTCACGCGCGTCCCCTTCTCCGCGCTCTACGACACCCGGCGGCGGCGGTACCTGGTGGAGGCCCGCCCGCTCCGCTTCGCCAGCAGCCTCCGAGACGCCGCGCGCGCGCCGTCGGACGCCGCCGCGGCCGGCGCGGAGGCGCTGGTCGTGGCCAACCCCGCCTTCGACCCGCGGATGTACGCGCTGGAGCCGCTCCGCGAGGCGGAGGCGGAGGCCCGGACGGTCGCCGCCACGTATCCCGGCGCGCGGGTCCTCCCCGGGCGGGAGGCGACCCCGTCCGCGCTGCGGGCGGCGCTCCCGGGGTCGCGCCTCTTCCACTTCGCCGGCCACGCCGTCTTCGACGACGACCGGCCGGGGCGCTCGTTCCTGGTCCTGGCCCCCGACAGCGGCGGGGCGTCGCGGCTCATGGCCGACGAGGTGGCCGGGATGGACCTGCGGGGGGTGGGGGTGGCGGTCCTCTCGGCGTGCGAGACGCTCCCGTCGCGCGAGGGGCGCTCGGGAGGGTTCGCGGGGTTCGCGGGCGCCTTCCTGGCCGCGGGGGCGGACGGGGTGGTGGGGAGCCTGTGGCCGGTGGACGACCGGCGGACCCGCCCGCTCATGGTCGCCTTCCACCGCGCCTACGGCCGCTCGGGCGACGGCGCGGCCGCCCTCCGCGCGGCGCAGCTCGAGCTCCTGCGCGGGCGCGACCCGGACCTCGCCTCACCCTCGACCTGGGCCGCGTTCCGCTACGCCGGGCGCTGAAACGACTCCTTCATGCACGGAGGGAAACCATGTTCGACCTTTATGTCACCTTCTCGGGACTCTGTCTCTTCGCGTACCGCGACAAGATGGATCCGCTCCTGGTCCTCCTGCCGCCGACCGGCTCGAACGGGCATGGCGGGCACGGTCATGTCGACCATCACGTCGCCGTCTTCGGCTCACGGGAGGTCTACCAGCCGGGCTCCGAGGTGCAGCCGGTGAACAGGTTCGTGGAGCACGTGCTGGGCGGCGGCGAGATCGTCTTCGACCGGCTCCTGACGCAAGCCGGTTTCGACCCGAGCCTGGACGGCTTCGACGTCCTGGACCTCTCCGACATCACCGACACCCCCGCGAGACCCGATTTCGCCTTCGCCAGGCTCGCGCTGACGCAGGGCGAGGTTTGGCGGGACGGCGCTCACGACCGCGGCGGCGTCTGGCAAGTGGAGTGGGATGAAGTCGAGCTGGAGACGGGAAGCGTGCGGATGAGCACCCGGCGGATCCTCCAGCACATGACCGCTCGGGTTACCTGGAAGGTCCCCGGCCTGACCAACCAGGTCGAGATCGGCGGTGAGCTTGTGGACGGTCTCTCGGCGAGATTCAGAACCTCGGCGGGCAGCTACCGGACCGTGAAGCTGCAGGCGCGTGACGGGAGGCTCCGGACGTACCTCTTCAACGTGCCGGGCCACGAGCACCTCTCGCTGGGACGGCCGGGGTTTACCCAACTCGAGCCTGGAACGAAGGCGCCGCATTTCGAGGCGTTCTACGCCCTCTTCCATGAGCCGGAGGCTGCCCCGGTACCCACGTTCGAGCGCAGGAGTCTGGTGCTCGCACCCACCTTCTCCGATTTCGGCTTCAAGGCCGCATCACGAAAGTTCTTCATGTTCATGGGCGAGACGATCACCTGCACGTTAGCCCAGGCGCGGTACTGAGGCACGCTCCCGAAACCGTTCGGGGCGCCACCGGTGTCGGAGTTTCTGAAATGAGCGGCTTGATTCCCATCGCTTATCGGGGGACGACTATGAATACCCGACTTCTGGACGCCGAGACACAGGCCGAGCTGACGCTGGGCGAACGGGACGTGCTGCTCGAACAGGTCGAAGTCGGCCGCGTCGAGGCCGACCTCCGGCGGTACGCCGCGATCCACAGCCGGAACGTTCAGCACGCCGGGAACGACCAGGCGGTCCGAATGCTGGTCGCCGACCTGGAGGGGATCGGGGGGCTCCGGGTCTCGGCCCCGCGCTTCGCGAACGGAACCCTCCAGAACGTTGAGGCCCGGCTCCCGGTGGAAGGGAGAGAGGACGCCGAGATCGTCCTGGTCTCGGCGCACCTCGACTCGACGGCGAAGCGGGAGCCTGGGTACCTGCCCGTCCTCGACCCCGCGCCAGGGGCGGACGACGACGCCAGCGGGATCGCGGGAGTCTTGGCGGCGGCACGAGCGGCGGTCGCCCTGGAGCAGGCGTCCGGGGGGGCGCGGGTCCGCGAGATCCGCTTCGTCCTCTTCAACGCGGAGGAGCAGGAGCAGGCGGGGAGCCGTGCGTACGCACGGGCTCTGCGCGACGAGGTGGGGGCGAGGCTCGTGGCGGTCTACCAGATGGACATGATCGGGTACGACCCGAACGGCGACGGCACCTTCGAGCTGCACGCCGGCTACTCGCGCGACCCAGATGTGGAGCGGGAGTCGCTGGCGCTCGCACGTGTGGTGGGGGACCTGGCACCGCAGGTCTCCATCGGGTTGGATCCGCAGGTGTACCCGGGGCTCGCTACCGGCAAGGATAACGGGCAGGACTTCAGCGACCACGCCAGCTTCCACAGCGAGGGATACGCGGCCTGCCTGGTGACGGAAGACTTCTTTCCGGAGCTCGCGAACCAGGGGGGAGAGCCGAACCCGCGCTACCACCTGGAAGACGACACGTCGGACGTGCTGAGTCCTGCCTACGCCGCGGACATCGCCCGGGCGGTGGCGGCGGCCGTGTGGTACAAGGCCACGCGCCCATAGCCGCCGGGCGGCCTCACCTCGCCAGCTCCCGCA
>DATACF010000008.1:0-3976 GCA_036259235.1 Longimicrobium sp.
CCGCCCCGCCGCTGCTTCCGCACTCACGCACTCTCCTGCGCGAAATATCCTCTTGACGCCCCGCCGTCCACTATGTACACTAAGCTTCGGAAGATGTTCGGAAAACCCTCACCCCTGGAGGCGCGCGTGGAGATCACCATCCCCAACATCCCGGAGCCGATGTACCGCCACCTGGAGCACCTCGCCGCCAAGGCCGAAAGCACGGTGGAGTTCGAGGCTTTTTTCATCCTCCTCGGCCACCTCGGGCTCCAGGGCCCGGAAGAGATCCCTATGAGGACCGTGGAGGAGCTGCTCGCGGAGCTCGAGCGCGAGCGGGCGCTCGCGGAGGGAGGCGTCGTCTGAGCGCGCGGCCGACGATCGTGGTGGCGCACGTCACGCTCCTCGCGGCGTGCGTCCTCCCGGGCCCTCCCGACCCCGCCGTCGAGCGGCTGCGGCTTCGGATCCACGCCACGCGGTGGGTGGCGCCGTGGATCTGGCGGAGCGAGATGCGCGACCGCCTGTGCCGCGCGGTCCGCGACGGCCGGCTTTCGCTCCCGGAGGCGCTCGAGCGGGAGAAGAAGGCGGAGGCGTTCCTCACCCGCGGCGAGGTCGGCGTCCAGGGCCGGGACGTCCTTCGCCTGGCCCACGAATCGGGGTGGAGGGCCGCCGAGTGCGAGTTCGTTTGCCTTTCGCGCCTCCTCGGCGTCCCGCTGGTGACCCTCGACCCCGCCCTCCGCGCCGCCTTCCCGGCCGACGCCGTCGCCCCCGAGGCGGTGCTGGCGTGAGCGGTCAGCCGCGGGGGCCGGGGGCCACGGCCTCGTCGAGGACGCGGCGCACGGCGGACGCCAGCGCGTCGGCGGTGAAGGGCTTCTCGATGAACCCCGTCCCCGGGTCGAGGACCCCGTGCCGGGCCACCGCCTCCTCGGTGTACCCGGACATGTACAGCACCCGGAGCGCCGGGCGCGCGGCGGCGAGGAGGGCCGACAGGTCGCGCCCGCTCATGGCGGGCATCACCACGTCGGTCACCAGGAGGTCGATCCGCCCCGGGTGGCGCTCGGAGACGCGGAGCGCCTGCTCGCCGTCGCCCGCCTCCAGGACGGTGTAGCCGTTCCGGGTCAGCACCTCGCGCGCGAGCCGCCGCACCGGCTCCTCGTCCTCGGCCAGGAGGATCGTCTCCACGCCCCCCCTTGCGGGAGCCGCCGCCGCCGCGGGGCCGGCGGGGCGCGCCCCGCCGGCCACCGAGGGGAGGTAGATCCGCACCGTCGTCCCGCGCCCGGGCTCCGAGTAGACCCAGATGTAGCCGCCGCTCTGCTTCACGATCCCGTACACCGTCGAGAGCCCCAGCCCCGTCCCGCGCCCGGCCGGCTTGGTGGTGAAGAAGGGCTCGAAGACGCGCTCCCTCGTCTCCCGGTCCATCCCGTGGCCGGTGTCCGAGACCGCCAGCATCACGTAGGGGCCGGGGACGACGTACGGGAAGGTGCGGCGCATCTCCTCGTCGAGGACCGCGTTGCGCGTTTCCACGATCAGCTGGCCCCCCGAGGGCATGGCGTCGCGGGCGTTGACGGCCAGGTTCATCACCACCTGCTCCAGCTGGCCGGGGTCGGCGCGGACGTGGGCGAGGTCGTCGGCCAGGCGGGTCACCAGCGCCACGTCCTCGCCGATCAGCCGCCCCAGCATCTTCTCCATGTCGCGCACCACGGCGTTGAGCCCGAAGACGCGGGGCTGGAGGACCTGGCGGCGGGAGAAGGCGAGGAGCTGGCGGGTGAGCCCCGCCGCGCGGTCGGCGGCGCGGCGGATCTCCTCCACCTCCTCGGCGCCGGGGGCCCCGGCGGGGAGGTCGAGGAGGAGGAGCTCGGCGTTGCCGCGGATGGCGGTCAGCAGGTTGTTGAAGTCGTGCGCCACCCCGCCCGCCAGCCGCCCCACGGCGTCCATCTTCTGCGCCTGGAGGAACTGCTGGCGACTGGCGGCGAGCGCCTCCTCGGCCTGCTTCCGCTCGGTGACGTCGCGCGAGTTCACCACGATTCCCTCCACGGCGGGGTCGTGGAGGAGGGAGGTGACGATCGTCTCCAGGATCCGCCACGTCCCGTCGCGGTGCCGCATCCGCAGCTCCACCCGCTCGGGCCGCCCCGGCTCTTCGATGGCGCGGGCGAAGACGTCGAGGACGGCGGGGACCTCGTCGGGGTGGACGAGCTCGAAGAGGTAGCTCCCCAGGAGGGCGTCGGGGGCGTACCCCAGCACCCGCTCCACCGACGGAGAGGCGAACCCCACCTCGCCGGTGTCGCGGACGACGGTGATGATGTCCTGCCCCCGCTCGATCAGCGCCCGCCACTGCTGCTCGCGCCGGAGGAGCGTCGCTTCGTGCCCCCGCCGCTCGGTGACGTCGTGGGCGTTGTAGACGATCCCCCCCACGGCGGGGTCGTCGAGGAGGTTGCGGCACGCCACCTCCACCGCGCGCCACCCGCCGTCCCGGTGGCGGAGGCGCGTCTCGGCGACCACGGGGACGCCGGGCTCGGCGAGCGCCCGGTCGAACGCCGCCCGGACGGCGTCGCGGTCGTCGGGGTGGACGCGGGCGAAGAGGGTCGTCCCCAGCCACGCCTCGGGGGCGGCGCCGGTGAGGCGCTCGATGGCGGGGGAGACGTAGCGGAGGGTCCCGTCGGCGTTCCCCACCGCGAAGACCTCGGCGGCGGTCTCGATGAGGGCGCGGAAGTACTCGCCGCTCCGGCGCACGGCCGCCTCGGCGCGCTTCCGCTCGGTGACGTCGCAGATGAACCCCTCCAGGACGGCCGCTCTCCCGGCGCCGGCCACGGCGCGGCCGTTCTCGGCCACCCACCGCTCCTCGCCGTCGCGGCGGCGGATCCGGTACTCCACCTCGAAGGGGCGCCCGGTGGAGATGGCCGCCTGCACCGTCTGCCACACCCGGGGGCGGTCGTCGGCGTGGATCAGGTCGGCCCACGCCACCTTCGCGCGCTCCACCAGGTCGGCGGGGTCCCACCCGGTGAGCTCGCGGCTCCCCTCGCTGGCGAAGTCCAGCGACCACGCCGGGTCGTTCCGGCAGCGGTACGCCATCCCGGGGAGGTTGCTGAGGAGGGTGGCGAGGCGGCGGCGGCTCTCGCGGAGCTCGTCCTCGGCGCGCTTGCGGCCGATGGCGAAGCGGAGGGTGGGCTCCAGGACCCCCGGCGAGAGCTCGCTGTGGAGGAGGAACTGCACCGCCCCCGCGCGCATGGCGTCGAGGTCGAAGTCGGGGTCGCGGTCGTCGCCCAGGAGGACGACCGGCGCGGCGCACCCGCCGGCCACCGCGTCCCAGAGGAGCTCGATCCCCAGCCGGTCGCCGATCCGCCAGTCGGCCAGGACCACGTCGTGCCCCCCGGCGACGGCGCGCCGGAGCCCCTCCTCGTACCCGGCGGCCCGCTCGGCCACGACGCCGGGGATGGCGGAGAGCATCGCCAGCGTCGGCGAGCCCTCCGCCGTCTCCACCAGGAGGACGCGGACGGGAGTGGACCTCATGGCATGGCCGGCGGAGCAGGGGAGGGCACGGCGGATCGTGACCGCGCGGAAGCGGCGAATCTAGTACCGCGAAACGCGGAGGCGCAACCGGGACGGTCGCATCCCGCGGTCCGCTGTCCGGATCTCGCGGCGGGCTCCTCAATGCGCAGAGCAGGCGCGGAAAGACAGCCGCATCCGGAGAGGAGAGAGAAAAGCCCGCATCCACCGTGGAACCACGGGCGGAGATGAGTGTCGAAATTTTTCGAAGAAGCCCCTTCGGCCCTTTCTCTGGTTCGATCCGCGTCCGGCCGCCGCGTCCGCGCCTTCAGGCATCGCAAACGACGGAATCAGGAGGATCGGCGCGGAAGCCGGCCCCTGCTCCACACCCCTCCGATCACGCAGTTGGCACAGCCTGGGGAGAGCACGAGACCCCGATCGTGGGCGAGAATCGATCGCACCATCCGATGCGGCATCTGGTATTCACGCAGAGACGCGGAGCCGGCAGAGAACCCGG
>DATACF010000009.1:0-2989 GCA_036259235.1 Longimicrobium sp.
CTCGGAGGAGATGTAGAGGACGCGCTTCCCCGGGGTGCGGGCGAGGACCGCGTTGCCGATGGAGTGCATCAGGTGCGTCTTCCCCAGCCCCACGCCCCCGTAGATGAAGAGGGGGTTGTACGAGCGCGCCGGGGCCTCCGCGACGGCGAACTGGTTGTTGTTCCCCACCACGAAGCGGTCGAAGGTGTAGCGCTCGTTGAGGGGGGTGGAGAAGGGCGCGCCGCCGCAGGCCCCGCCGGGCGCGAGCGCGGCGCCTTCGTCCGCTCCCCTCAACGAGCGCTACACCTTCGACCGCTTCGTCGTCGGGAACAACAACCAGCTCTCGGCGGCCGCGGCGCACGCGGTGGCCGAGGCGCCGGCGCGGATGTACAACCCGCTCTTCATCTACGGCGGGGTGGGGCTGGGGAAGACGCACCTGATGCACGCCATCGGGCACGCCATGCTCGAGCGCGATCCGGGGAAGCGGATCATGTACCTCTCCTCCGAGCGCTTCACCAACGAGCTGGTGAGCGCCATCCAGGAGGGGAGCATGGCCGAGTTCCGCCGGCAGTACCGGCAGATCGACCTCCTCCTGGTGGACGACATCCAGTTCCTGGAGGGGAAGGAGCGGACGCAGGAGGAGTTCTTCCACACCTTCAACGCCCTCCACGACGCCCAGCGGCAGATCGTCCTCACCTCCGACCGACCGCCCAAGGGGATCGGGCTCGAGGACCGCCTGGTGAGCCGCTTCGAGTGGGGGCTGGTGACCGACATCAAGGCCCCCGACTTCGAGACGCGGATGGCCATCCTCCGCAAGCGGGTGGAGGAGGACGCCCTCCAGATCCACGACGCCGACGAGGTGCTGACCTTCATCGCCCGCGCCCGCACCTCGTCGGTGCGCGAGCTGGAGGGGGCGGTCATCAAGCTCCTGGCGTACTCGTCGCTCACCGGGCGGCCGATCGACCCCGCGCTGGCGCACGAGGCCCTCGGCGGCGTCCTCCGCCCCGGCGCCGGGGGCGGCCACCCCGACGACCCCAGCCCCGAGCGCCTCCGCGCCGCGGTGGCCCAGGCGTGGGGGACGACGCCCGAGGCGCTCCAGTCGAAGAAGCGCACCAAGGACCTCACCGTCCCGCGCCAGGTGGCGATGTACCTCACCCGCGAGCTCTTCGACCTCCCCCTGGTGGAGATCGGGAAGCTCTTCGGCGGGCGCGACCACTCCACCGTCATCCACTCCATCGCCAAGGTGGAGGAGGACATGGCCGGCGACGCCGCCTTCCGGCAGCGGGTGGAGACGATCCGGGCCTCGCTGAAGTAGGCGTCTTCGCCGCAACGGCGGGAGGAAGCCTCGCCGGACCTCCTCGCGAGAGAGTTCCGGGTGCGAGGCTTCTCGCGGCCGGTGGTGGCGGAGAGGAGGACGTGGGGGCATCTTCAGGACGACGTTCCGCCGCTCCGCCTTCGCGGGGGAGTGACAGAACGGGCGTCTCCTCGCGTCTCCGGCTTGACAGGCACCCCCCGGACGCCGTATTTGCCCCGTCCACTTCTCGTCCGGACCGGTGTGGGAAACGGGGGTGGAAAGGGTGTGGAGAGATTGTGGAAAGCGGGAGAACCGGGTGGGGATGTGGACGGCGTGGAGAGACGGACGTGTTCCCACACCGATGTCCACAGGGTGGACGGGCCCCGCAAGCCGGGCCGGGGGAACGGCTTGCGGGGGATGGAGAGGGGGAAGTCCACACTTCCACACTCTCTATTACTAATACGAGTTTGAGAACTAACCGGTGATAGAATCCGGTTCCGGGTGGAAAAGCTCCTTCTCACCAACGGCGCGCAGCGGCCCATGAGATTCACGATCACGCGGGAAAACCTCCAGCAGGCCCTCGGGGCGGTGGCGGGGAGCATCCCGACGCGGACCACCCTCCCGGTGCTCTCGAACATCCTGATCGAGGCCGGGGAGGACGGCGCGGTGCGGATGAGCGGGACCGACCTGGACACCGCGGTCTCGGTGCGCGCGGCCGCCGAGGTCGGGGAGCCGGGGGCGATCACCGCGCCGGCCAAGAAGCTCCAGGAGATCGCCCGCGAGCTCCCGGGCTCCGTGGAGCTCTCGACCCAGGGCGACTCGATCTTCCTCAGCAGCGGCCGGACCCGCTTCAAGCTGAACGGGCTCCCCCGCGACGAGTTCCCCGCCTTCCCCAAGGTCGACTTCGCCGAGAGCTGGCGGGTGACGGGGGCCGAGCTGCAGCGGCTGATCACCCACGTCTCCTTCGCGGCCAGCACCGAGGAGACGCGCCCGATCCTCAACGGCGTCCTCTGGCAGCTCCGCGACGGCGACATGCGGATGGTGGCCACCAACGGCCACCGCCTCGCCAAGATGACCCTCCCGGTGGAGGCCGCGTCCCGCGTCCCCGCGGCCGACCTGATCGTCCACCCCAAGGCGCTGGGGCAGGTGCAGCGCCTCTTCGGGGCGGGGACGCCGGTGGAGGTGGCGCGCTCGGAGAACCACCTGGGGTTCCGGAGCGAGGACGTGCAGGTCTACACCCGCCTGATCGAGGGGCCGTATCCCAACTACGAGCAGGTGATCCCGAAGGACAACGACAAGAGCATGGTGGCCGACAAGGGCGCGCTCCAGGCGGCGGTGCGGCGGATGGCGATCGTGGCCTCCGACCAGACGCACCGGATCCGGATGTCGCTGGGGGGCCCCATGGTCAAGTTCAGCGTGGAGACGCCCGACCTGGGCGCCGCCAACGAGGAGCTCCCGGTGGAGTACGAGGGCGACCCGCTGGAGATCGGGTTCAACGCCCAGTACCTCCTGGAGCTGCTGCGCTACATGCCCACCGACGAGGTGCGGATGTCCTTCAAGGCCCCGGAGCGCGCGGCGACGATGCAGCCGCTGGGGAACGAGGACACGCCCGACTACCTCTGTCTGGTGATGCCGCTCCGCCTGCTGAGCTGACGGCGAGACGGCGATGACGAGGAGACCCGGGGGGGGGGGGGGGGGGGGGGGGGGGGGGGGGGG
>DATACF010000010.1:0-2422 GCA_036259235.1 Longimicrobium sp.
CGCGGAGCCCGTCCGGCTCCGCGCCCTCGCGCCTCGTCGTCCCTTCGTGGACCGGGGGAATCAGCTCCCGCCGGGGGGCGTGGTGTTGTTGCCGGAGCCCAGGTAGCCGCTCGACTGGCCGCCGGTGCTGTCCGACTCCACCGAGGTCAGCGCGGGGGCGGAGGCCGGGGCCGGGGCGGTGGGGGCCGCCTCGCAGGCGGCGAGGGCGGCGGCCAGGACGGCCGCGGCGGCGAGGAGGGGGGTGCGTGCTCTCATGGTTCGTTTCTCCCTGCTGCGGAAACGGGGTTGCGCGTGGCCGGGATTGTCGGGGATCTGCCTCAATCGTACTCCCCTCCCGCCCGCGCCATCAGCCGCTACTCACCCCGAAACACGCATTATCCGCCACTCTTAAATTCCAGCGTTCACGCTGTAAACCTTTGCATGAACCGTACAAGAGAACTGCAACGCGATTCCGGAACAACCCCGTGGAGACATTATAAGGTGATACCGGAAGCAGGAACAGTGCCGCGTGGCAGGGACGCGGCCGCGCACGTGCATCTTGTCCACTTCGGCCTCTCTCGCCATCATGTCCTCCGCGGACGGAAGAGCGCGTGAGCCCCCCACCCGGAAGGACGGTCCCCCGATGTCGCGCTGCTGGCTGATGAAGAGCGAGCCCGAGGTCTACTCCATCGACGCGCTCGCCCGCGACGGGCGCACCTCGTGGGAGGGGGTGCGGAACTACCAGGCGCGGAACTTCATGCGCGACGAGATGCGCGAGGGCGACCGCGTCCTCTTCTACCACAGCAACGCCGACCCCACCGGGGTGGCGGGGCTGGCGCGGGTGGCACGCGAGGGGTACCCCGACCTCACCGGGCTCGACCTGGAGAGCGACTACTACGACCCCCGCGCCACCGAGGCCGACCCGCGGTGGTTCATGGTCGACCTCGCGTTCGAGGAGCGCTTCCCCGCCGTCGTCACCCTCGACGAGCTCCGCGCCGCGCCCGGTCTCGAGAAGATGCTCGTCATCAACAAGAGCCGCCTCTCGGTGCAGCCCGTCACCGAGGAAGAGTACGCCATCGTGGTGGAGCTCGGACGCGCCAAGCGCAGGGCGAAGGCGCCGCCGAAGGGGAAGTAACGGCAACGGCGAATCTCTCACAGGGGACACGGAGGACACAGAGGGGCCCGGTGCGCGACCGGGCCCCTCTGCGTCCCCTGTGTCCCCTGTGAGAGACTTCAGCGGAGCGTTACGAATGCGTGAGCGCGGCGGGAGCGCGAAGGCGGATCAGGCTGCCAGGCGCACCGGCTCGGGGTGCGACTGCGGGTCGAAGCGGAGCCCCGTGGCGGCCTCGACGGCCTCGACGACGGCCAGCGCCTCGCGGGGCTGCTCCTTGATCGCCGGCCAGTTCTCGCGGACGAAGTCCTTGAGGTTGCGCACCCGGCCGTGGACCTGGATCTCCGCCCCGTCCCCCACCCGCGGCCCCGCCGCGCGGAGGAAGTGGAGCATCGCCTCGTGCTCGGCCGAGAGCCCCGGCGCCGGGTAGGCGTCGGTGATCGGCGTCCCGTCCACGGTGCGCGGGAGCGCCCACGCGGGGAGCTCCGGCGGGTCCCAGCGGAACTGGGTGCCGTCGCGCGTCTTCCCCCGCAGCCGCCCGTGCTCGTGCACCTGCGCGAAGGTCTCGTCGAGCGCGTAGAGGTAGCGCCCGATCCCCCACTGCACCGCCGCGCGCTTCATGGCCCCCGAGAGGCCGCCCTTCACCCCCTCGACGTCGGTGTTCTCGGCGCCGTCCCACTTGGTCACCCACTCGCCGCCCACCCGGATCGAGATCCCGCACATCACCCCGCCGTTGGGGCCCGGGCGGAAGTCGTTGCGCCAGTTCTCCGGCCCCGCCACCTCGTCGAGCCGCGACTGGATGGCCCGGTTGGTGACGTACGGCACCACGATCGCCCACAGGCGGCCGTTCTTCTCGCCCGCCTGCTGCACGCGCCACTCGATCTCGTCGGGCGCGAAGTACGCCTGCAGCGCCCGGAAGTTGATCTCCGACATCTCGTCCTCCCCGGAATCGTGCTCCTTCGTTTCTGCTTACGGTTTATTTTCGGTTTTTGCTTCGGGGATGTCAAGAGTGCTCCTGAAACGTTCACGCTTTAGACAGCGGGCGTTCGGGATCAGGCGGGTTTTCGGAACGGCGACGGCGAACGGCAACGGCGGATTTGGGCGTGTCCCTCCGCTGCGCTCCGGGCCGGGCTGCGCGCCGCGTAGGCAACGATACTACCGTTGCCAACGCGGTGGGGCCCCTGGCGGACTCCACGCCCTCCTCCGCATCGCGGTGGATCGCGAGCCCCTTCGCACTCCCCCCCGCCAGGGGCCCCACCGCGTTGGCAACGGTAGTATCGTTGCCTACGCGGCGCGCAGCCCGGCCCGGAGCGCAGCGGAGGGACACGCCCA
>DATACF010000011.1:0-7566 GCA_036259235.1 Longimicrobium sp.
GGGGGCGTCGCGGCGGGTGGCGGAGATGGCGGGGGAGCTGCTGGAGGAGCGTCGGAAGGGATAGGGCCTGGGATTCGCCTGGATGCCGAAGGTGTCGTTCCGAGCGAAGCCGGCAGCCGTCGAGCGTCGGAGCCGGGCGACTGAAGTCGCGGCGTCGCGGCAACAACGGCGCAAAGTCCGCCTTCGCGGACTCCCTCGACGAGATCTTCGCGGTTCGACGAAGATTTCTCCTCGTCCGGCGCCACCCACGGTTGAAACCGTGGGCTGGAACGGCACGAAGTCCGCCTTCGCGGACTGCTCGACGGCATCGGCGCGCCGCGACGAAGCTCTCCCCTCCTCACGCACGCACCCTGCGTGCGGGGGGAGGGGCCGGGGGAGGGGGGCCGCGGAGGCCGCGGAATGCGACGAAAGTCCGCCCTCCGCGCCGAGGCCGGATGATTGGTGATCTTCGATCCTCGGACACGATGCGAGGGGCCGCGCCGCGATGACGGAGACGAGCGACGGGGGGCGGGTGAGGCCGTCGGAGCAGACGACGCGGCTGTCGTTGGGCGAGCGGACGCTGGCGTCGGGCGGGGCGGCGCTGCTCAACCGGCTGATGGGGACGACGCGGGTCTCGACGGAGGGGGAGGAGAACTTCCGCCGCTTCTGGCGCGAGGGGAAGCCGGTCGTGTTCACGCTCTGGCACGGCCGGCTTCTTCCATGCACCTACCACCACCGCGGGCAGGGGGTCGTCACCCTCATCAGCCAGCACCGCGACGGCGAGTACATCACCCGCGTGGTGCGGAAGTGGGGATACACGGCGGTGCGCGGCTCCAGCACCCGCGGCGGGCTGGAGGCGCTCCGCGAGCTGATCCGCCACGTCAAGGACGGCCGCTCGCTCGCCATCACCCCGGACGGGCCCAGGGGCCCGCGCGAGAAGATGAAGGCGGGGCCGGTGATCATCGCGCAGCGCACGGGCGCGCCGATCATCCCCGTGGTCTCGGGCGCCGACCGGGCGTGGTTCCCCGGCGGGTGGGACCGCTTCCTGATCCCCCAGCCCTTCGCGCGCCTCCGGATCGTCTACGGCGAGCCCGTCTTCGTCCCCCGCCGCGCCAGCGAGGACGAGATCCAGGCCATCTCCGACGACGTCGAGCGGCGGCTGAACGAGATGCTGAAGCGCGTCGACGCGGGCGGGGCGGTGCCGAAGCGGTGAGGGCGCGGGCGACTGAAGTCGCGGCGTCGCGGCAACAACGGCGCAAAGTCCGCCTTCGCGGACTCCCTGGCGTGCATCTCCGCGCTGGGCCCGCTTCGATGCGGACACCGAAGAGACGCGCAGGGCCAAACGTCCCCTCGCCCGGAACGGGACCCGGAACGGGAGAGGGTGGCCAGCCTGGGCGAGCCGGGTGAGGGCCCCCCGCGCGGGGTCCGCGGCATGCGAAACCATCCGATCCCCCAACCGAATCCATCCTCCGTGAAGGTCGCGTGAGTCTCCGGTCGTGGGTGACGCGCTGGTGGGCGGGCGAGGCGGGCGCGGCGGGGCGGGTGCTCGACGCGGCGCTCTTGCCGGCCGAGTACCTCTTCCGCGGCGGCGTGGCGCTGCGCAACCGCGCCTTCGACCGCGGCCTCCTGGAGGTGCGGCGGGTGGGGGTGCCGGTGATCAGCATCGGCAACATCGGCGTGGGCGGGGCGGGGAAGACGCCGTTCGCGGCGTGGATGGCGGCGCGGCTGGTGCGCTGGGGGCGGCGGCCGGCCATCGCGCTCCGGGGATACGGGGAAGACGAGGTGCTCCTGCACCGCGAGCTGAACCCGGAGGTCCCCGTCTTCGCGGCGGCGCGGCGGGTGGAGGCGGCGCGGGAGGCCATCGCGGGCGGGTGCGACGTGATCGTCCTCGACGACGCCTTCCAGCACCGGCGGCTGGGGCGCGACCTCGACCTCGTGCTGGTGCCCGTGGAAGGGTGGTCGCCCGCGCCGCGCGTCCTCCCGCGGGGGCCCTGGCGCGAGGACCTGGGGGCGCTGGCGCGGGCGGACGGGGTGGTGCTCACGCGGAAGACGGCGCGCCCCGCGCGCTCGCGGGAGGTGGCGGCGGAGCTGTCGCTGCTGGCGCCGGGGAAGCCGGTGGTGGAGTGTTACCTGGCGCCGCACCGGCTGGCGCCGCTCCACGGGGGCGCCGGGGTGGAGCCGGGGGCGCTGGCGGGGCGGAGCGTCCTGGCGGTGGCCGCGCTGGCGACGCCGGGGGCGTTCCTCGAGAACCTGCGCCTCTGCGGGGCCGAGGTGGAGGCGGCGCTCTTCGACGACCATCACCCGTTCACGCCGGGCGAGGCGCGGGCGGTGGCGGCGCGGGCGGCGGGGCGGGCGCTGGTGATGACGCACAAGGACGCGGTGAAGCTGCGGCCGCTCCTCCCGGACGCCGTGGAGGCGTACGTGCTGGAGCAGACGGTGACGATCGACCGCGGGATGGAGGCGCTGGACGCGGCGCTCCGGGGCGCGCTGGAGGGGAGGGGGAGATGACCGCGTGGACGCTCAACGGGAACGGCGAATGATCCAGGCCGACGTCGTGGTGGTGGGGAGCGGGATCGCGGGGCTCACCTTCGCGCTGAAGTGCGCGCGCTTCGGGACGGTGGCGCTGGTCACCAAGAAGAGCCGCCCCGAGTCGAGCACCAACTGGGCGCAGGGGGGGATCGCCGCGGCCTTCGGCGACGACGACTCGCCGGAGCTCCACAAGGAGGACACGCTGGTGGCGGGCGCCGGGCTCTGCCATCCCGACGCGGTGGACGTCCTGGTGCGCGAGGGGCCGGACCGCGTCCGCGAGCTGATGGAGTGGGGCGCCGACTTCACCGTGGAGCACGGCGAGCTGTCGCTGGGGCGAGAGGGCGGTCATTCGCGGCGGCGGATCGTGCGGGCGGCGGACCTGACGGGGCGCGAGATCGAGCGGGCGCTGCTGCAGGCGGTGGCGGATTCGCCGAACGTGCGGATCTTCGAGAACCACCAGGCGGTGGACCTGCTGACGGCGACGGACCCGGGGACGCTGGGCGAGCGGTGCTGCGGGGTGCTGGTCCTCGACGCGGAGACGGGGGAGCTGGAGCCGGTCCTGGCGCGGGCGGTGATGCTGGCCACGGGCGGGTGCGGCCAGGTCTACCGCCACACGACCAACCCGTCGATCGCCACGGGCGACGGGGTGGCGATGGCGTACCGGGCGGGGGCGAAGGTGGCGAACATGGAGTTCATCCAGTTCCACCCCACGGCGCTCTACCCGGCGCGCGAGCGGACCTTCCTGATCTCCGAGGCGGTCCGCGGCGAGGGGGCGGTGCTGAAGCGGCGCGACGGGACGCCGTTCATGGACGCCTACCACCCGCTGGCCTCGCTGGCGCCCCGCGACGTGGTGGCGCGCGCCATCGACGCCGAGATGAAGCGGAGCGGCGACGCGTTCGTCTTCCTCGACTGCTCGTCGATCGCCGAGGCGGAGATCCGGGAGCGCTTTCCGAATATTTTGCGGGAGACGGCGGAGCGGGGGATCGACATGCTCCGCGAGCCGATCCCCGTGGTGCCGGCGGCGCACTACCTCTGCGGGGGGGTGCTGACGGACACGGACGGGCGGAGCTCGGTGCCGGGGCTGTACGCGGCGGGGGAGACGGCGTGCACGGGGGTGCACGGGGCCAACCGGCTGGCGTCGAACTCGCTGCTGGAGGCCATCGTCTTCGCGCACCGGGCGGCGGAGCGGATCGGGCCGGCGCTGTCGGTGATGCGCGTCCTGGAGCCGGAGCACGTCCCGGCGCCGCCGTCGCTCTCGGCCGAGCCGCTGGATGCGGCGGCGCTGGAGCGGACGCGCGAGGAGGTCCGGAACCTGATGTGGGACCTGGTGGGGATCGTCCGCACCGACGACCGGCTGGCCGAGGCGCAGGGAGAGGTGCGCCGCCTGGCCGAGTACGTCAACGCGCTCTGGGCGGCGGCGCGCCCCACGGTGGAGCTGGTGGAGGTGCGGAACATGATCCAGACCGCGCTCCTCGTCGTCCGCTGCGCCATCGCCCGCAAGGAGAGCCGCGGCCTCCACTACACGCTCGACCATCCCTACCGCGACAACGAGCACTTCCTCGCGGACACCATCATCGTGCGGTGAGTTGTTCGAACAGGGAAGTCTTTGATGGGTAGGGATGTTTGGTTATGTTTTCGGCTGAGCCTTTTGCCGATGGAGATGTCGAATGGCCATGCGTTTCGAAGAGGTGGAGTCCGCCGCCCTGCAGCTTCCCCGGACGGAGCGGGCGCGGATCGCCGAACGGTTGATCGCCAGCCTGGACGAGGATGCCGAAATCGAGCAGGCCTGGCTTGACGAGGTCGAGCGCAGGGTGCGTGAGGTCGACGCGGGCGAGGTCCAGCTGATCCCGGGCGACCAGGTTATGGACGAGATCCGCGCGCTTCTGCGGTGAAGCGCGGCTACTGGTTCCATGCCGGAGCGCGCACCGAGTTCGGGCGTGCCGTCGAATTCTACCGGAAGGAGTCTACGAAGCTCGCTGAGGCGTTCTATCTGGACGTGATGGCGAGCATCGAGGCCCTTCGCGAACGCCCGCTCCTGGGCGCGCCGGCCCAGGCGGGGACGCGTTGCAAGCAGCTCGACCGTTTTCCCTACACGCTGTTCTATCGGGACAAGGAAGACGAGATCCAGATCTTCGCGGTGGCGCACCATCGGCGCAGGCCCGGATACTGGCTCAAGCGATTGAAGTGACGCCCGGAGTGCGTCGCAGGCGATCGTTAACCCGTGAGGTTCGACAGGATCGTCGCTCGTCCTCCAGATTGAGGGCGAGCGATCGTCGTTTGTGGCTGAACAGATGGGTTCCGTCGCTGGTCCGTTCCGACCTGCCGTTGCCCAGAACGACTCGCGACGGCACACGCGCGTCGTTTAAACGCGGAATGTCCTCGTCCATCCTAAGAGGAGACCCTTCTCAACGGATGGCGGCGCTGGTGAACCTCTTCCATCCGGTCGAGCATGCGTGTGATGACCCTGGCGGTCGGGCGGGCGCGGGGGCCCGTGGCGGAGGCGGTGGAGGAGTACGAGAGGCGGGCGGCGCGCTATTTCTCGTTCGAGGCGGTGGAGGTGAAGGAGGAGGCGTTCCGGAAGGCGGGGGACGCGGGCCGCGTGCGCGACGAGGAGGGGAAGCGGCTCCTGGCGCGGGTGCCGCCGGGGGTGGAGATCGTGGCGCTGCACGAGACGGGGAGGCCGTGGACGTCGCACCGGCTCAGCGAGTACCTCCAGGAGCTGGCGGTGCGGGGGAGCCCCGGCGCGGCCTTCGTCATCGGCGGCGCGTACGGGCTCTCGGACGAGATCCTGTCGCGCGCCCGGCACCAGCTCTCGCTCTCCGCCTTCACCCTCCCGCACGAGCTGGCGCGCCTGGTCCTCGCCGAGCAGCTCTACCGCGCCGGCACCATCGCCCGCGGCGAGCCCTACCACAAGGGAAGGGAATGAGCCTCCCCGCCCGCCTGATCTGATCCCAAACCCGGATCATCAGAAGGTGTTTCGAAGAGATCGGTGCCCGGAAGCCAGCCACCTGGCGAGGCGAGTAGATTCCTCACTCGTTCCTCGTTCGGAATGACAGATCGGGGCTCCTCTCGATCAACCACTCTTCGGACGGACGTGGTGAGAGAAGAACCACTTTACGGAGAGAGGGGCGTGAAAACGCGCGCGGCCGCTCCACCGAAGGAGCGGCCGCGGTCACATGGCGAAAGACGGTCCCGTCGCCGGAAGGGGCCGCTACCCCGCCTACTGCTGGTCGGTCGCGTTGGCGACGCAGGCCAACAGCCAGCTGACGGCACGGTCGATCAGCCGGTCGGTGGTCCCGAAGGAGTGCGCGTCGACGGTGCCGCGGTCGTCCAGCCCGGGAGTGGCGGTCTCGAACGAGTGGACGTCCAGCTCATCCAGGTTCAGGGCGAGCTTCTTCATGGGTGTGGCTCCGGAGAAGAGAGGGGTGGGGCGGCCCCCGCGCGGATCGCCGAATCGCGCGGCGTGGCGCGCCTCGGGAAACGGGTGTCGCCGCGCCTCCAGTCTGACGGAAAGAGGCAGATTAAGCAACGATGGCCGCCCCGGGAGACCGGAAGCGGCCACTGTCGTTCGGGGCCGATCCGCGCGCTAGGGCTGCGTCGTGGCCGGCGGGGGAGAGACGACGGTGGAGTCCGTAGTGCCGGTGCCCGGCTGGCCGAGCTGCGTGCTGTCGGCCACGGTGCCGCCCTGGCCGGCCACGGGGACGGAGCCGTCGCCGCTCCCCGGGTTCTCGGTGAAGAGCTCTGTGTCGGAGGTGCCCGAGGCGTCGACGCCGGGGACGTCCGCGGGGTCGCTCTTCCCCTCGCCGCCGCCCCCGCCGCAGGCGAGGAGGCCCGCCAGCGCGAGCGCGGCCGGGAGGGATCGGGTCATCAGTCGGCGCATGGTTTCGTCTCCGGGGCTCTTCGGGTTCGCGGGTCCGATTTCGCCGCGCCCCCCGCGCAGGATTCGCTCCCGCGCGGTAGCAGCGGGCGGGCGGCGGGGCGCTTCGACCGGCCTCCCGGCGAGACGGCTAGATTCCTCGGTCGTGCCTCCCTCGGAATGACAATCTCAGGTGAGGCGCGTGAAGCGATTGCGACGTCGGATCTTAAGTGGATTCGGCTCGATTCCGCGCGTCCGATCTGGTGAATTCGAGCGGCACAGAACGCGGGCTGCGGCATACAGAAGCGCGGCGGGAGAAACGTCTGCGCCGCGCGGCAGTTGCAGGCTGTCCCCTGTCCCCTGTAACCTGTACCCTATGGGGATCCCGGACGCAGCCTGCGACGACGACTGGTACGAGGCCTGGTTCGGCCGCGAGTACCTCGAGCTGTACCCGCTGCGCGACGACTCGGAGGCCGAGGACGCGGTGGCGCTGATCGTCGGCGCCGCGCGGCTCCCTGCGGGGGCTCCTGTCCTCGACCTGGCGTGCGGGGCGGGGCGGCACGTCGAGCACCTCCGCGAGCGGGGCTTGAGGGCGTTCGGGCTCGACCTCTCGCTCGACCTCCTCCGCCTGGCGCGCGCCGAGGGGCTCCCGGCCGTCCGCGGCGACATGCGCGTCCTCCCGGTGGGGACGGCGCGGCTGGCGATGGTGACCTCGTTCTTCACCTCGTTCGGCTATTTCGAGGACGAAGCCGACGACGCGCTCGTCCTCCGCGAGATCCGCCGCGTCCTGGCCCCCGGCGGCCTCTTCGCGGTCGACTTCCTGAACGCCGAGCGCGTCCGCGCCGAGCTGAGGGCGCGCGACGAGGTCGAGATCGGCCGCCGCCGCGTGGTGCAGACCCGCGAGCTGGTCGAGGACGGCCGGGTGGTGCAGAAGCGGATCGAGATCCACGACCATGGCAGGCCCCGGCCGCGCGTCTTCTTCGAGCGCGTCCGGCTCTACACCGCCGGCGACCTGGAGGCGATGCTGGAGGACGCCGGCATCGAGCCCTTCGCCTCGTTCGGCGACTATTCCGGCGGGCCTCCGCGCTCCGGGGCGCCGCGCGTCATATTGATCGGGAGGGCACGCTGAGCCTTCGCATTTCGGTCGAGCCCGTCCGGGGCTCCCGCCTGGTGTCCGACTACCTGGCCGGCGCGCAGCCGGC
>DATACF010000012.1:0-11226 GCA_036259235.1 Longimicrobium sp.
CCAGGAACCCGTTCATCGGCGTGCCGACCTGGGCGGTGTTGTTGAAGGACGGCGAAGTGGTGATGATCTCGTTGAGGATCTCGAAGAAGCTGTCGAATCCTTCGATCCACACCGCGTCGTCCCCCGCCCTTTCGGAGAGGAAAGGAAATGCCCGTGCCCCGCCCGCTCGCCCTCGTCCGCCCGCTCGCGCTCGCCCTCGCCCTGGGCGGGTGCGCGGGGAGCATCGGCGTCGAGGAAGAGGAGGCGCTCGGCGACGAGTACGCCGCCCAGCTCCGCGCGGAGGTCCCGCTCCTCGACGACCCGGCGGCCCAGGCGACGCTCGACCGGATCGGCCGCTCCCTCGCCGCCGCCGCCGACAGCACGGAGCGCGACTACGACTTCCACCTCGTCGACTCGCCCGAGGTCAACGCCTTCGCCATCCCCGGCGGCCACATCTTCGTCAACCGCGGGCTGGTGGAGCACGCCGACAACGTGGCGGAGCTCGCGGGGGTGCTGGGCCACGAGATCGCGCACGTCACCGAGCGGCACGGGCTGGAGCAGGTGGAGAAGCGGCAGCGCGCCAACCTCCTCCTGACGCTCGTCTACACCGTCCTGGGGCGCGAGCCGGGGCTCCTGGAGCAGGTGGCCATCGAGGGGGGCGGCGCCGCCGTCTTCGCCCGCTACGGCCGCGACGCCGAGCGGGAGGCCGACGCCCGCGCGGTCGCCATCGTCCGCGCCGCGGGGTACGACCCCGACGGGATCGCCACCTTCTTCGAGGAGCTCCTCCGCCAGCAGGAGCGCCAGCCGGGCGCCCTCGAGCAGTGGTTCTCCACCCATCCCACCAGCGCCGAGCGCGTCCGCGACACCCGCGCCCTCATCGCCGCCTCCGGCCCCGCCGCCCCCGGCGCCGTCCGCGACACCCCCGAATACCAGCGCTTCCGCGCGCGCCTCGTCTCCGGTTCCGCCGAAACCCCAAACAGATAAGCTCTCACAGGGGACACGGAGGGCACAGAGGGGGCCCGGAGCGCGAGCGGATCCCCCCCCGTGTCCCCTGTGAGAGCCAACGCCGTAAAAGGGAACAGGCCTCACGCGAAGACGCGGAGGACGCGGAGAAAAGCTCATCTCCGCGCCTCCGCGTCTCCGCGTGATGCTTTTACGCCCCGGCGGTCGCGAGGACGGGGAGCGGGTGCTGGACGCCGGAGTGGAGGTACGCGTCGGGGTCGTGCTTGAGCGCGTCCTTCGGCAGCCACTGCCAGAGCCACCCCAGGTGCCGCTCCACCTGCCCGGAGAGCTGCGGCGGCACCTCGCGCGTCCGCCCCTCGAAGAAGGCGCGGAAGCCGGGGTCGTCCATCCACCGGCGCATCTGCTTGTGGTACCCCAGCCGGTTGCTCCGCTCCGACGACACCCCGCGGAAGAGCTGCTCCCAGGCGATGTACGAGCGGCGGTTGGCGTAGAAGCGCCGCGCCATCGCCCGCGCCGAGAACGAGTACTCGAAGGTGTCGATGACGTGGTCGTAGAACTCCGGCCAGCTGTAGTTCTTCGGCCGGACGTTCATCGCCTGCACCAGGTCGAGGAAGTGGAAGGGGACCGGGAGCACCCGCCCGTCGCGCTGGTAGTCGAGGTTGAGCACCGCGTTGCGCCCGAAGGCCGAGAGGACGGCGAAGTGCGGGTAGACCCCCGGCGCCAGGTCGATGAAGCGCTTGGTGAGCTCGAAGGGCTCCGGCCCCTCGTCGGCGTCGAGCCCGAAGATCAGGTTGCACTGCGTGTAGGGGATGTAGGCGTTGACGAGGTTGGCCTGCTCGGCCACCCGCTTCACCTTCTCCATCCCGTTGACGTTGCGCATCCGCGACTTGTCGCCGATGTCGAACCAGCTCTCGATCCCCGGGGCGATGGCCTTGAAGCCGTTCTTCTTCAGCCGCGCGAGGTTCTCCTCCTTCAGCAGCGAGAGCGACGTCTCGGCCACGAAGGTCACGCTCCCCGGCGGCACCACCTCCTCGATGGCGTCGAGGTACTCGTCGAAGCGGATCCCGAAGTTGGGGTCGTGCCACACCGCCACGGCGCGCGGGAGGTTCAGCGCCTGGTAGAAGCGGAGGTCGTCCTTGAGCCCCTCGAACTCCAGCGGCTGGTACCCGACGACCGCGTCGATGCAGAAGGAGCACTTGTACGGGCACCCCAGGCTCCCCAGGAGCGGCACCAGCTTGAGCACCTTGGCCCGGTCCATCGACGGCTTGAGGAACTTCCACCGCTGGCGTAAGCCCGGGAGCGCCTCCGGCTGCTTCTGCGCCGAGACGTAGACCCCCAGCGGCCGGTGCGGCTCGGCGTCCGCCAGGATCTCGCGGAGGGTCTCGCGGTCGCAGAAGCCCACCACGTAGTCGAAGTACTTCCGCGCGTCCTCGGGATACGAGCGCGCGTGCGGCCCGCCGAGCACCGTCGCCGCCCCCTTGCTCCGGTGGAAGGCGCTGAGGGCGTAGGCCAGGAGGGCGGCCTGCGAGAAGGCGTTGATGAAGACGAGGTCGAGATCGTCGGGGAGGCCGCCGGCCAGCCGCTCGGGGCCGGAGAAGTAGGCGTAGTGGACCTCGTGCCCCTCCTCCTCGCACCACACCGCCACCACCTGGGGCATGATGCTGGTGTTGTTGGCCCGCATCAGCCGCGAATAGCCGTTCCGTGGCGGCTCCTTGCCCAGCAGGTCGATGATCCCGATGCGCATTGCGTCCCTCCACCAGGGGTTCCGGACGAGCACCTCGTTCTTCCGCGTAAACCGCGGAAACACACCCTAGGGGCGTCGCGCGGCGAGAGCAAGAAAAATCTCGCGTGGACAGGACCGGTATGGGGGATTATCGATCGATGAGACGACGACTGCACCCGAACGAAGGAGCAGAGCCAGCGGAGGGGTTCCTCTGCCGGCTCTGCTCCTCCGCGTGAGACCCCAGTCGTTTACAGAACTCGTCGGCGCGTCGGCGCCCGCCTAGCGCGACACGGGCCGGACCAGCGCGGCCCCGTCCGTCTCCACGACGATCCGCCGGTTCTTCGGGTTGCTCCCCTGGACGCGTACGACGGGAAGGATGCCGCGCGTGCGGTTGACCAGCACCGTGCGGAACACGACCTCCTTCCCGACCAGCGTCTCCGGCCACGCGCACCCCGGCTCCCGCACCGCGCAGTGCAGCGACAGCACGTCGACAGCGACCCTGCTCCCGTCGCGCAGCGCCAGCCGGATCGGCGCCATCTCGACGCGGATGGAGACGCCGACGCCGTTGTCGTGGACCGACCGCACCGTCCCGGTCCATTCGACTTCCCCGCCAAACCTCGCGTTGAAGGCGATCACGTTTCCGTGACGCTCGGCCACGCCGTCCCGCACGTCCGGCGCGACCGCCTCGCCGAATGCCCGCCAGTCGGTCCGCCAGCGCTCCGGCCCCGGACCGGCGGGGGCCGGGCCCGCGGACGCGCACCCGGCGAGCCCGGCGAGGAGGAGGCGGTGATTCGATGCGTCGTTCGGCTCACGCGGCGGGCCCCCCCTCGTCGGCCGACGGGCCGTAGAGCGCCGGGACGGGGGCGTCGTTGAGGCGGAGGTAGACGGTGAGCTGGCCGCGGTGGTGCGCCAGGTGGTTGATGGCGCTCTCGCGGATGGCGAAGTAGCGCTGCTCCTCCAGCACCACCTGGCGCTGCACCCGCAGCCGCCACTTCGTGAACAGGTGCTCGTCGGTGACGCCGCCGAGCGCCTCCCGCGCCCGGGCCATCGCCTGGTCGAAGGCCGCCAGGAGCTCGGCGCGGCTCTCGTACGGCTTCGTCTGGAGCTCGCCGGGCTTTTCCAGGTCCAGCTCCGCCTCCGTCGCCATCGAGGCGATCCAGGCGGGGATGGTGGCCACCAGCCCCGCCAGGTAGCCCAGCTCCATCGACTTCTCGTGCGGCTTCCAGCCGTTGCGGCCCTCGGGGACGCGCTCCAGCGCGCGGCGCGTCCCGGCCGCCTCGCGCTCCAGCTCGGTCAGCAGCAGCTCGGCGATCGACGGCATCGTCGTCGTCTTCTCCGGTCGAAGGATCACCCTGGGTACGGCGCGTCCGTCCGCGGCGCGCCGGGCGCCTGCTCGTCGAGCGACTGGCGGTAGCGGATGCAGCCGCGCATGAACTGCGACCAGGCGGGGACGGTCGGGACGGGGTCGGTCCGCTCGGGGAGGAGCCCCCAGAGCGCCGGGTGGTGCCAGCAGAGCTCGTGCTCCGTGCTGTCGCGGTGCTCGCGGATGCCGCGGCGGAGCTTCCTCACCTCCGCCACCAGCGCCTCGCGCGACATCGTCTCCAGGTCCTCGTCCATCGCCCTCCCACCGCGTGATGAGACGCGATCCGTCGTCCGCTCGCGTCGAAGGATCGTGCCGTTCTCCCCCTCTCCCAGGGGTTGGGAGAGGGGGCCGGGGGGTGAGGGCCGACGATGCCGGCGCGCGCACCGCCCCGGGTCGCCGCGCCGATCCTACTCGTCGCTGTCGAGCCCCGTCCACCCCTGGATGTAGCGGAGGACCGTGTGGTTCTGGATGGAGCCGAACCAGCGGTCGTGGATCTCCTTCCCCTCGGGGGTGTTGGTGAGCCACTCGCGGAACTGGTTGGGGCCGTCCATGTCGGTCCAGTACGCCTCGTTGACGTACTTGGGGCGGTCGTGCACCGCCTGCGGGCGCCCGTAGCTCCCCATGAAGCCGTCCAGGAGGACCCACGTCTTCCGGTCGACGCAGCCGAACTGGCGCGCGGCGCTCCCCAGCTTGGCGTCGAGCCACTCCAGGAACGCCGGCTCCGAGATCCCCTTCTTCACGTCGAACAGGTGCACCACGCGGATCATCGCTTCCTCCCTCGAACGAGTTGGACGAGCTTGCGCAGCGGGTCGTAATGCCGGTCGGCCACCCGCTCCTTGAGCGGGATGATGGCGTTGTCGGTGATCGTGATGTGCTCCGGGCACACCTTCGTGCAGCACTTGGTGATGTTGCAGTAGCCGAGCCCGTGCGCCTCCTTCAGGTCGTCGACGCGGTCCTCCACGTCGAGCGGGTGCATCTCCAGCGCGGCCGCCTGCACCAGGAAGCGCGGGCCGATGAACTCCTCGTGCTTGTGGTGGTCGCGGAGGACGTGGCAGACGTCCTGGCAGAGGAAGCACTCGATGCACTTCCGGAACTCCTGCACCCGGTCGACGTCGCGCTGGTCCATCCGCCACGTCCCGTCGGGCGCGTCGGGGGCCCGCGGCTTGAACGGCTTCAACCGCTTCTTCGCCTCGAAGTTCCACGACACGTCGGTCACCAGGTCGCGGATGGACGGGAAGGTCCGCATCGGCTCCACCGTCACCGGCTTGGCCAGGTCGAGGTCGGAGAGGCGCGTCATGCACATCAGCTTCGGCATCCCGTTGACCTCGGCCGAGCACGAGCCGCACTTCCCCGCCTTGCAGTTCCACCGCACCGCCAGGTCGTTGGCCTGCTCGGCCTGGATCTGGTGGATGGCGTCGAGGACCACCATCCCCTCGCTCACCTCGGTGGTGTAGTCGCGCATCTCCCCGCCCGACGCGTCGCCGCGCCAGACGCGGAAGGTGGCGCGGCGGCGGACGCTGGAGGCCGTCCGGTCGGACTTCGCCGCCGCCGCGGCCCCCGCGCGCACCGCCTCGGCCGAGGTGGCGGAGGGCGCCGCCGCCCCCGGTTTCGTCGCGCTCATCGGTTCTCCTCCACGATCTGCTGCAGCTCGGGCGGCAGCGGCGGGATCGGCTCGCGGGTCATCCGCATCTCCCCGTCCGGTCCCCTGCGGAGGACCAGGTTGAAGGTGCCGTAAGCGGGGTCCTTGTCTGGATAATCGTCGCGGAAGTGGCCGCCGCGGCTCTCCCTCCGCTCCAGCGCGCAGCGGGTGACCGCCTCGCTCACCGTCAGCAGGTTCCCCAGGTCGAGCGCCGTGTGCCACCCCGGGTTGTACTCGCGGTTCCCGGCCACGCCCACGCGCGCCGCCCGCGCCTTCAGCGCGGCGAGACCGTCCAGCGCCCGGAGCATCTCGTCCTCGCGGCGGACGATGCCGACGAGGTCCTGCATCATCTCCTGGAGGTCGTGCTGCACCGCGTACGCCCCCTCGCCCGCGGCGCCGCGCTCGAAGGGGGCGAGGGCGTCGCGCGCCGCCGCCTCCACCTGCGCGGGGTCGACGGCGCCCGGGCCGTGCTCGCGGGCGAAGGCGGCCGCGTGCTCGCCCGCGCGCTTCCCGAAGACGAGGAGGTCGGAGAGGGAGTTGCCGCCCAGCCGGTTGGCGCCGTGGAGCCCCGCCGCGCACTCGCCCGCGGCGAAGAGGCCGGGGACGGTGGACATCTGCGTGTCGCCGTCCACGCGGATCCCGCCCATGACGTAGTGCGTCGTGGGCCCCACCTCCATCGGCTCGTGGGTGATGTCGATGTCCGCCAGCTGCTTGAACTGGTGGTACATGCTCGGGAGCTTCTTGCGGATGTGCTCCTCGGAGCCCTTCAGCTTCTCGCGGATCCACGAGATGTCGAGGTACACCCCCCCGTGCGGGCTCCCCCGCCCCTCCCGCACCTCGCGGACGATGCAGCGGGCCACGTGGTCGCGCGTCAGCAGCTCCGGCGGGCGGCGGGCGTCCTTGTCGCCCTGCGTGTAGCGCCACCCTTCTTCCGGCGTGTCGGCCGTCTGCCCGCGGTAGTTCTCGGGGATGTCGTCGAACATGAAGCGGCGCCCCTCGCTGTTGAGGAGGACCCCGCCCTCGCCGCGCACCCCCTCGGTGACGAGGATCCCCTTCACGCTCGGCGGCCAGACCATCCCGGTGGGGTGGAACTGGACGAACTCCATGTCCATCAGCGCCGCCCCCGCGTGGTACGCCAGCGCGTGCCCGTCGCCCGTGTACTCCCACGAGTTGCTGGTGATGGCGTACGCCCGCCCGATCCCCCCGGTGGCGAGGACGACGGCGCCCGCGCGGAAGACGCGGAAGCGCCCCCGCTCGCGGTCGTAGCCGAAGGCGCCGGCCACACGCCCGCCGTCGGTCAGGAGGGTGACGACGGTGACCTCCATGTGGACGTCGATCCCCTGGTGGATCCCGTGGTCCTGGAGGGTGCGGATCATCTCCAGCCCCGTCCGGTCGCCCACGTGCGCCAGCCGCGGGTAGCGGTGCCCGCCGAAGTTGCGCTGGAGGATGCGCCCGTCCGGGGTGCGGTCGAAGAGCGCCCCCCACGCCTCCAGCTCGCGCACCCGGTCGGGGGCCTCGCGGGCGTGGAGCTCGGCCATCCGCCAGTTGTTGAGGTACTGGCCCCCGCGCAGCGTGTCGGCGAAGTGCACCTTCCAGGAGTCGCGCTCGTCGACGTTGGCCATCGCCGCCGCCGCGCCCCCCTCGGCCATCACCGTGTGCGCCTTGCCGAGGAGCGACTTGCACACCAGCCACACCTTCACCCCTTCCGCCGCCGCGGCGATGGCCGCGCGGAGCCCCGCGCCCCCGGCGCCGATCACCAGGACGTCGTGCTCGACGGTGTCGAAGGCCGCCGTCACAGGATCCTCCAGTCGGTCCAGATCCCCATCGAGCACATCCGCACGTAGAGGTCGCTGAAGGCCACGCTGATCAGGCTCGCCCACGCCCACCGCATGTGGCCGCGGTTGAGCTTGCTGCACCCCTCGTAGCACGCCATCCGCGTGGGGTGCTTCGAGAGCTGGTCGATCCCCCCGCCGACGAGGTGGCGGAGGGAGTGGCAGCCGAGGGTGTAGCCGCCCAGGAGGACGACGTTCGCGGTGAGGATGAGCGTGCCGACGCCGATCCCGAAGCCGTCCTCGAACCGGGTGGCCTTGATGGCGTCCCAGGCGAGGAGGACGATGAAGACGAGGGCGACGTAGAGGAAGAAGCGGTGCGCGTTCTGGAGGACGAGGGGGAGCCAGCGCTCGCCCCAGTACCCTTTCCGCGGCTCGCCGACGGCGCAGCTGGGCGGGTCGGCCCAGAACGCCTTGTAGTAGGCGCCGCGGTAGTAGTAGCAGGTGAAGCGGAAGAGCCCCGGGAAGGGGAGGATGAGGAGCGCGGGCGAGAACGGGAGGAGCCCCGGCCACCATCCGGGCTTGGGCCCGAACCAGGCGTGGTGCGAGTCGCCCCAGAGCTCGGGCGAGTAGAAGGGCGAGAGGTACGGGCCGTAGGTGTAGTGCGCGTTCTGGAACGCCGCCCAGGTGGCGTAGACGACGAAGGAGGCGAGGATGGTGAAGGTGACCGCCGGCTGCACCCACCAGGCGTCGGGACGCGAGGTCTGGCCGAAGCGCCGGGGGGGCGCGAGGACGGGAAGGCTCGTGCTCAAAATCCCACGCTCCTTGAAGGCGTCGGGAAGGGACGGCGCTTGGGTCCGCGGCGGGCGGGGATCGGCGCGCGCCGGGATGCCGTTTGCGGGTGCACGGCTAAGATGCGCCGCGCCCGGCGGGGGGACAAGAATTTCGAATTCCGCGTGGCGTCAGCGCGCTTTTGTTTCCCCATGGGCGGCGGGCGGACGCGCGGCGGCGTCGGAGTCGGGACGCCGGTCGTCGGGCGGCGGATAGCTGTCGCAGTCGGTGACGCCCTGGCCGCTCGGCCGCGGCACGGGCGCCTTGGGCGAGCGCGCGACGAAGTCCGCGAGCTGTCGGAGCGCCTCCCGCTCGGGCGGGGCCAGGGTGAAGTCGTTGAAGAGCGCGCTCCCCCGCACCACCGACGCGCGGGCGATCCGCCCCAGGTCGGCGGCCGGCACCCAGAACCAGACGCGGTTCAGGTCGCCGTTGGGGAGATCGCGCCCACCGCCTTGGAGACCGCGTTCTTCGGCCGGGTCCGTGAGCGCATCCGAACTCGCGCTCACGCCTCGCCCTCCTCCGGCCAGAAGATCCCGAAGTCGGTGACCAGGCACGCGACCGCCCCGGTCTCGTCGAAGCCCCAGAACGAGGGGTACGAGCCGTCGCCCCAGCCGGAGGAGAAGGCGACGACGCTGGCCCCGGTCGCGGGGTCGAGGACGAAGCTCCCCCACGACCAGGTGCTCACGTACGTCTTCTCCATCTCCTCGACGAAGTCGCCGTTGTAGTCGTTCTCCTGGGTGGCCCGCGCGTCCAGGACCGGGACGACCTGGGCGTCCATGAAGCACCCGGTCCCCGCGTCCACCCCGTAGCCGAAGAACTCGCCCTCCTCCAGCGTCCCCACGTCCTGCTCGGGGAGGAGCGCCATCTCCCACCGCACCGGCGGCCGATCGGCGAATCGCAGAATCGCGTACGCCACCCGCGCCTGGTTTTCGAACGCCGCCACGTTGACGAGGACGGGATAGCGCCCCGGCGCCACGCGCCGCGTGAACGGCTCCTCGTCTCCGGAAACGATGAACGGGTCGCACGCGACGACCCGCCCCGTCGGCAGCACCACCTCGCCCAGGGTGCGGAGCGTCAGCGCCGGCGTCTGGCCTTCCACCGCGGGGCCCGGCCCCTCGTGGAGCGCGTACGTCGGTTCGAGCGTCGTCATGTCGTCAGCCAGAGGTGTCGTAGTCGACCTGGAACTCCGGGCCCAGCTCGGCGCGGACCCGCTCCAGGATCTCGGCGGCGGCCCGCTCGAAGCGCGCCTCCTCGTCCGGCGTCCACGGGCTGGGCCCGCCGGGGTCGTCCCAGTCGAGCGCCGTGTCGTGCCAGACGGAGAGCTCCTCCAGCCTCTGCCGCGTCTCGCCGGAAAGGGGGAGCCGGTCCTCGACGTAGTCGACGTCGAAGGCGTCGCGGGCGGCGGCGTTGCCGGGCCACAGGCAGCCGCCGCGCCACTCGAACATCAGGCGCAGGCGGAATCGCGGCGGCGCCGGATCGGCCCCTCCGGAGTCCGCGCTCACGGGTCCTTCGGCCATTCGCCGTCGAAGGCCACGACGCGGGCGAAGGCCGCCTCGCCGCCCTGGAACTTCCAGGGGAAGCAGCCGAGGATGAGGCGCCGGTTCTGGATGGCCGGGTGGCTGATGTCTCCGCCCAGGTTCTCGATGTGCATGCAGTTCTTGTCGAACAGCTTGTTGTGCGTCAGCTGGTAGTCCTCGTCGGGGAAGAGCTTCGCCACCCCCTCGGGGCCGCCGAACTTCGCCTCGGCCTTGGCGCGGACGCGGTCGCAGTGGCCGTGCATCCCCTTCCCCAGGAAGCGGCCGATGGGGAGGTCCATCGGGTGGTCGGTCGAGACGACGTCCACGCCCCAGATGTGGATCTCCTTCTCCAGGAGCCACGGCACCATGTCCGGGTGCGCGCCGGGGTGGAGGTGGATGTACTTCTCCTCGTCGGCCTCCTCGCCCCACTGCGCGTAGCGGTGCCACCCGGTGTGGAGGAGGAGGATGTCGCCCTTCCGCACCTCCACCCGCGACTCGATCATCTCGGGCGTGTACACCGCCAGCTCGTCCATCTCGGCGGTGAGGTCGACGATCACCCCGGGGCCGCACAGCCACTCCATGGGGATCTGGTCGATGGTCATCCCCTTCGTCACGAAGTGGCGCGGCGCGTCCAGGTGCGTCCCCATGTGGTTCGACGTCTGGATGTACTGCGCGTTGACCCCGTGCTCGGCCTTGCGCTTGATGTACTTCACCTCGAAGGGCGGGTAGTACGGCCAGAACGGCGCCTGCTCGTTCAGCGGCTGCGACAGGTCGTAGACTTTCATCGGGCTCCAGAGGTGAGGTGTGGGTGGATGCGATCTTTTCGCGAGATTCGGTTCGGGCGAGCAAGTCGGGCCGGGTGACGGCGGGGCGTTTTCGGTGTGGCTGAACGGCTTCTACGGCTTACGGCAACGGCTTTACGGCAACTGCGACGGCGGATCGGGGCGTGTCCCTCCGCTTCGCTCCGGGCCGGGCTGCGGGCGCCGTAGGAAACGATACTACCGTTTCCAACGGCGCGGAGCCCCTGGCGGATCTGGCGCATTCCGCTCGTTCGTCGCGAATCGCGGAGGTCCTCGCATTCTCCCCCGCCAGGGTCTCCGCCCTTCGGGCCCGCATCCCTCACGCAACGGCGCGGAACGGCGGACTTCGATCCCGTTCGACAAGCCCTCTCGCATGCCGCGGCGGCCCCCACCCGTCGCCCACACCATTCTCCTCAGCCGCCCCCCGCCCGCGCCTCCCCCGCCCGCGCGAACGCCCGCGGGAGCACCCGCCGCACGAGGACGCCCGTGAGGTGGCGGCGGTACGCGGGCGAGGCGTGGATGTCGCCCGGCGGGTCGACGTCGCGCTCCATGGCGGCCTCGGCGGCGGCGCGGATCGCCTCCTCGGTCGGCGCCTGGCCGACGAGCGCCGCCGCGGCCTCGCGCGCCAGCAGCGGCGCGTCG
>DATACF010000013.1:0-3177 GCA_036259235.1 Longimicrobium sp.
CGCCAGCGCGGCGGCCGCGACCAGCGCGGCGGCGGGGCGGCGGAAGAAGCGGAGCGGCATCAGACGGAGACTCCCTGGGAATGCGGCGCCGGGCGGCGGGACCCGCCCCGCAGCCGCAGCGTCTCGACGCGCTCGCCCAGCCGCTCGGCCCCGTAGCGGGCCAGGAGGAGGGCGAAGAAGAGGAGGGTGAGCCCCAGCAGCCAGACCATCAGCGTCCGGACGATCTCCGGGTCGGCCGTGGCCCCCTCGGGGCGGAGGATGACTGGCTGCGGGTGCTGCGAGCGCCACCAGTTGACGCTGACGTGGATGAGCGGGATGTCGACGGCGCCGACGACGCCGAGGATGGCGGCGAAGCGCTTCCCCCGCTCGGGGCTCTCGGCCGCGCCGCGGAGCATGAAATAGCCGGCGTAGATGAACCAGAGGAGGAGCGTGAGCGTCAGCCGCGGCTCCCACACCCACCACGCCCCCCACGCCAGCTTCCCCCAGAGCGGGCCGGTGATCAGCACGATCGTCGTGAACACCAGCCCCTGCTCGGCCGCCGACACCGCGATGGCGTCGAGGCGCGGGTCCTTGAGCCAGAGGTACCCCAGCGAGCAGAGCGCCACGATCCCGAAGGCCAGGAACGCCACCCACGCCGACGGAACGTGGAGGTAGAAGATCCGCTGCACGATCCCCATCGTCCGCTCGGTGGGGACCCAGAAGAAGACCATCCAGAGCCCGTAGAGGATCGTCGCGGTCGCCGCCGCGCCCAGCACGGCCGACCACCGCCGCACCCCGGCGAGCGAGTCCCAGGTCGTATCCATCTCTGCTACTCCTCGAGCACCGACCCGAAGAGGGCCGTGCAGGTGAACAGGAAGATCAGCCCGAAGGCCGCCAGCATCCGCAGCTGGCTGGCGACCTCGGCCACGGGGCGCCCCACCAGGAGCCGCTGCGTGGCGGACGAGGCGAAGATCACCACCGGGATCAGGAGCGGGAGGAGGAGGATCGGCAACAGCGTCTCCCCCATCCGCGTGTGCGCCGCCACCCCCGCGAAGAGCGTCCCCAGCGCCAGGAACCCCGCCGTGGCGCAGAAGACCACCGCCAGCAGCGCCGGGAGCGACCCCGCCGGCCACGCCAGCCCGAAGAAGAGCGCGTACGCCGGGAAGATCACCGCCTCCACGGCGCCCACGATCACCACGTTGGCGAGCCACTTCCCCAGGAAGAGGGCCCCGCGCTCCACCGGCGCCACCATCAGCCCGGTGAGCGCGTCGGCCTCGCGCTCCAGCGCGAAGCTCCGCCCCAGCCCCAGCGTCCCAGCGAAGAGGACCGTCACCCAGATCATGGCCCCGGCGATGGAGCGGGCGCGCACCGCCGTGGGGTCGATGGAAAAGGAGAAGACGACCGCCACCAGGACCGCGAAGGTCGCCATCGCCACCAGCCGCTCGCGCGACCTCGCCTCCAGGAGGAGGTCCTTGCGCGCCACCGCCCACACCTGCGCCAGGTACGACGCGCCGGGCTCGCCGCGCATCGGCCGCTCGTCGTCCACGATCGGAAGATCGTCCACGTGGACGGCGGACGCTCCCCGCGCCTCCGTGGCCGTCACGCGGCGCGCCCCCCGACGGCGGCGGCGACGCGCTCCGTGTAGAGGCGCTCGAACCCGGCCGCGTCCACCGCGCCCCGCGGCTCGTCGGAGACCCAGCGGCCGCCCACCTGGACGGCCACGCGGTCGGCGAGCTCCAGCCCCTGCGAGAGGTTGTGGGTCACCAGCACCACCGTCCGCCGCCCGTCGCGGAGCGCCTCCAGCACGCCGTTGAGGAGGGCGGCGGCGTGGGGGTCGAGCCCCGTGTACGGCTCGTCGAGGAGGACCACCTCGGGCTCGTGGAGGAGCGTGCGGGCCAGCGCCAGCCGCTGCTGCATCCCCCGCGAGAAGGTCCGCACCCGGTCGTCCCTCCGGTCCAGGAGGCCCACGGACTCCAGCGATCGCGCGACCTTCGTCCCGCGGTCGCGGAGCCCGTAGAGGCGGGCGTAGAAGTCGAGGTTCTCGGCCGCCGTGAGCCCGGGGTAGAGGAAGGTCTGGTGCGAGAGGAGGCCGATCCTCCGCCGCCACCCCTCGTCCTCGGCGCCGTGCGTGGGCTCGCCGCCCACGCGGACCTCGCCGCGGGTGGGGCGGACCGCCCCGCAGAGCATCCGCAGGAGCGTCGTCTTCCCCGCGCCGTTGGGCCCGAAGACGGTGAGGAACTCCCCGCGCGAGAGCGCGAAGTCGACCCCCCGCACCGCCGGGAGCGGCCCGTACCACCTCTCCAGCGCGCGCGCCTCCAGCACCGGCGCCGCGGCGGGGGCGCTCACAGCCGCTTCCCGCACCCCGCGCAGAAGCGGCTCGCCGGCGGGTTCACGAAGCCGCAGGCGTGCGCCTCGCCGACGGGCGCGATCCGCACCGCCGGGACCGCGTCGCCGCCCTCGCCCCCGTCCACCGTCGACGGCGCGGAGATCGCCTCGGCCGCGCGGAGGGCGGCCAGCGCCTCGTGCGAGAGGCGGTCGCGCTGGGCGCGGTAGTCGGCCTCGTCGAGCTTCCCGCCCAGGAAGTCGTACTCCAGCTCCTTGAGCGAGGCCAGCGTCTGCCGCCGCCGCGCCTCGGCGTCGAGGACGGCGCCGGGGGCGGCGTCCAGCACCACCGCGGTCCGCCGGGCCACGATCGGGCCGACGACGTAGACGCCCGCCGCCACCGCCAGGAGCGCGGAGAAGAGGAGGAGGGTCACCGCGCCTCCTCCTGCCGCTCGTAGTCGCGGAGCGCCGCGTCGAGCGCCGCCCGCTCCTCGTCCGAGATCCCGCCGCCGGGAAGGATCGCCGCGCGCGCCGACCGCATGGAGCGGAGGCGGGTGGCGACGAGGCCGAGGCCCAGGAGGAGGACGGCCGGGGGCATCACCCACGCCCACGCCCCCGCCCCGCTCCGCTTCGGCACCGCGCGCCACTCCTCGCCGTGCGCGGCGATGACCGCCTCGACGATCTCCTTCGGCCTGCGTCCCTCGGCCGCCATCATCCGGATGCTGTCGCGGAGGAGCTCGGCCTGGGGGCTGGGGCAGACCTCCAGCATCAGCCCCGGGCAGTACGGCGAGCGGATCTGCCCGATGGCCTCGGCCGCCACCCCGTCCGCCGGCCGCGCGGGCGTCTGCCCCGGCGCCGCCCCGGCGGCGCCGGGCG
>DATACF010000014.1:0-12807 GCA_036259235.1 Longimicrobium sp.
CTCCAGTCGCACCTCTTCCTGGGCTTCCCCGACGCGCTGAACGCGATCGGGCTCTGGCGGCGCCTCAGCGGGACGCCCGCGCCGCCGTCGCTGGGCGAGGAGGCGGAGGGGTGGGTGGCGCGGGGCGAGCGGGTGTGCGCGGCGGTGTACGGGGCCAACTACGAGAAGCTGCGCGAGAACGTGCGCTCGCTCCACCCGGACGTGGACGGATGGATGGTGACCGGCGGCTACGGCCGGGTGATCGGCCGCCCCGGGCTCGACCTGGCCACGCGCGAGCTCTGCATCGCGGCGCTCCTGGCCGTCTGGAACGTCCCCCGCCAGCTCCACTCGCACCTGCGCGGCGCGCTCAACGCGGGCGCCTCGGTGGCGGAGGTGGACGCGGCCGTGGACGCCGCCTGCGCGTACCTCGACGCCGCGCGCGAGGCGGAGGTGCGTTCTCTCTGGGGTGAGATCCGCGCGAAGGCGGCCCCGGCGCCCACGACGGAGATCACGCCGGGCGGTTGAATTGAAACCGCGGCACCGCGGCGACAACGGCGCAAAGTCCGCCTTCGCGGACTGCACGCGGCCCCGGCGCGACGGGCGGGCATTCGCGAAGGGCGGCGTGACGCGCCGGGCGAAACGTCCCCCTCCCCGGAACGGGAGAGGGTGGCGAGCCTGAAGCGAGCCGGGTGAGGGCCCGCGCGGGAGCCGGCGAATCACGATACCATCCGCCCGTCACCGAAGTCCCCTGGGCACCGGGCACTTCGGCACGGGGCACTTTCTTTCGACGATCGAGACACCGGCCGCCGCTTCCGGCGCCGCCGGTGCGGGACAGACAGGGGCAGGGGAGCGGACGTGTTTCTCGATCATGCGGTCATCCAGGTGAAGGCGGGCGACGGCGGCCCGGGCGCCAGCTCGTTCCGGCGCGAGACCTTCGTCCCCCGCGGCGGCCCCGACGGCGGCGACGGCGGGCGGGGCGCCGACGTGGTGCTGCGCGGCGACCCGCAGCTCTCCACCCTCCTCGACTACCGCTACCGGCAGCAGTACAAGGCCGAGAGCGGGGGGAAGGGGTCGGGGTCGAACTCCACGGGGAAGAGCGGCGAGCCGCTGGTGCTCCGCGTCCCCCTCGGGACGCTGGTGCGCGACGAGGAGACGGGCGAGGTCATCGGCGAGATCCTGGAGCCGGACCAGGAGGTGGTGGTGGCGCAGGGCGGGCGCGGGGGGTGGGGGAACGCGCGCTTCGCGACCTCCACCAACCAGGCTCCCCGCCGCGCCGACCCCGGCGCCCCCGGCGAGGAGCGGCGGATCGCGCTGGAGCTGAAGCTGATCGCCGACGTGGGGCTGGTGGGCGAGCCCAACGCGGGGAAGTCGACCCTCCTCTCCGCCGTATCGGCGGCGACGCCGAAGGTGGCCGACTACCCCTTCACCACGCTGACCCCCAACCTGGGCGTCGTCCAGCTCTCGGGCCACCGCTCGTTCGTGATGGCCGACATCCCCGGGATCATCGAGGGGGCGCACGAGGGGAAGGGGCTGGGGCACCAGTTCCTCCGCCACATCGAGCGCACCCGCACGCTGGCGCTGATGATCCCCGCCGACGCGCTGGAGCCGCAGGCCGAGTACGACAAGCTCCGCGAGGAGCTGGGGCGCTACTCGGAGGCGCTGGCCACCAAGGCGCACTGCGTGGTCTTCACCAAGGCCGACCTCCTCCCCCCGGAGTGGCCGGCGCCGAAGGTGGAGGCGCCCGGCGCGTGGGGGCAGTTCCTGGTCTCGTCGGTGGCCCGCCGCGGGCTCGACCCGCTCCTGGAGGGGCTGTGGACGCACGCCGCCCGCGTCCAGGCCGAGGAGGCCGCCGAAGCCGGCGACGAGCCGGAGCCCTGGAGGCCCTGACCGCCCCATGCCCCTCTCCGCCTCCGCCCTGGAGCCCCTCCTCCGCCTCGCGGTGGTCCCGGGGCTCGGACCCGCGCGGATCTCCGCCCTCCTCCGCCGCTTCGGCTCGGCCGAGCGGGTCCTCGCGGCCTCCGCGGCCGAGGTGGGCGCGCTCCCCGGCTTCGGCCCCGGCCTCGTGGCCCGCGTCGCCTCCGCCGCGACGGACGCCGGGCGCGCCCGCGCCCGCGCCGCGCTGGAGACGCTCCGGCGGGTGGGCGCCGCGGCCATCACCCCGGACGACGCGGCGTACCCCGAGGCCTTCCACGCCCTCCCCGACCCGCCCTTCCTCCTCTTCTGTGCCGGCGACCTCGACCTCCTCCACGCCCCCGGCGTCGGGGTGGTGGGGACGCGCGAGCCCACCGACTACGGGCGGCAGGTGGCGCGGTCTCTCTCGGGCGACCTGGCGCTCGCCGGGTACGCCATCGTGAGCGGGATGGCGAAGGGGATCGACGCCGCGGCGCACGCGGCGGCGCTGGAGGCGAACGGGAAGACGGTGGGCGTGCTGGGGCAGGGGATCGACCGCGTCTACCCGGCCGAGAACGCGCACCTCTTCGGCGCCGTGCGCGAGCGCGGGCTGTTGATCTCCGAGCTGGCGCCCGGCGAGGACCCGGCCGCGGGGAACTTCCCTCGCCGCAACCGGCTGATCGCGGCGCTCTCGGCGGGCGTCCTCGTCGTCGAGATGGGGGAGAAGAGCGGTGCGCGGCACACGGTGGAGTACGCGCTGGAGATGGGGAAGGAGGTCTTCGCCGTCCCCGGCCCCATCGGCTCGCCCACCAGCGCGGGGACCAACCAGCTGCTGAAGGAGGGCGCCTGCCTGGTGACCTCCTCGCGCGACGTCCTCGAGGCGCTCCGGGGCGTAGGCGCGGCCGACGCGCCGTCCCCGGTCGCCGCTCCGATCGCCTCCGCGCCCCCGCCGGCCCTCGCGCCGCCGCCGGAGCTGGCGCCGGAGGAGGCGGGCGTCTTCACGGCGCTCTCGCCCGAGCCGCGCCACGTCGACGACCTGGCGGTGGCGACGGGGCTGGCGCCGAGCCGCGTCCTGGCCGCGCTCCTGGGGCTGGAGCTCAAGGGCGCCGCCGAGTCGCTCCCGGGGAAGCGCTTCCGGCGCGTCTGAAACCGCCAAGTCGTTATCCCGTAGTGTGTTGCGGGCCCGGACGTCCGTCCGGGAGCCCCGATCTCCTCCGCCGGAGGAGTCCATGCTACGCCGAATGCACGACCACAGACGCTCGCTCGCCATCTTCCTGTTCCTCTTCGCCGCCGCCGGCTCGCCGCACATGCGGCGCCTCCTGGTGGGCTCCATCGAGCCCGTGCCCATCCCGAACGGCCGCGCGAGGATCTTCGTCGGCGCGCCCCGATGAGCGAGACGCCACCCGTCGCCCCGAGTGCGGCGGGTGGCGTCTTCAACGTGATCAGTTTGTCCACTTGATGCGCGGGAGCCCTGCTGTTATCGTGGTGCGTCACCCTCGCACCACCCCGGAGGCGAACGCATGGCTGTGACGTCGAGGAACGTGGTGGCGGACTACTTCGTCCGCTTCTCGCACGAGGTGGGGGACCCCATCACCAACCTCAAGCTGCAGAAGCTGGTGTACTACGCGCAGGCGTGGCACCTGGCGCTCCAGGGCGAGCGGCTGATCGCCGACCCGTTCCAGGCGTGGGTGCACGGGCCGGTGTGCCCGCCGCTCTACCAGCGCTTCCGTCCGTACGGCTGGAACCCGATCTCCGAGAGCGTCGAGAGGCCCGCCCTCCCCGACGCCGTCGAGGCGCACCTGCGCGAGGTGATGGAGGTCTACGGCGGGTTCTCGGCGTGGGAACTGGAGCGGCTGACGCACGCCGAGGCGCCGTGGCGGAACGCGCGCGGCGACCTGGCGCCCGACGAGGCGTCGACCCGCGTCATCTCCGAAGACGACATGCGGAGCTTCTACGCCGCGCGGGCCGCCGCTTGAGCCACGGATGGCCCGGATCAGACCCGGCGACGTCCACCCGCGCGCCGACCGGATCACCACGCCGCCTCCGCCGCCCGGGTACGTCGCCTTCTCGTACCGCTACTTCTCCGTCACCGACAAGTTCAACACCCGCGCCTGCGACACCCGCTGGTTCGACGGCCTCTTCGACCGGCTCCGCTCGCTCTCGTCACTCCGCCCGCAGGAGATCCTCAGCAACCGCTCCGACTCGCTCCGCGCTCACCCCATCGACTTCTCGCGCACCAGCGAGCCCGCGGGCTTCGCGCACCTGAACGAGCAGTTGCGCGGGCACCGTCCCTACCAGTTCCAGCTTTCCCGGAGCACGGGGCGCGTCCACGGCTTCTTCGTCGGCCTCGTCTTCCACGTCGTCTGGATGGACCCGCACCACCGGCTCTATCCCTGACGCGATTCCTCGGCTTTCGTCTCCTGTGAAGGCATGGCTGAACTGCGGCCTCTCACAGGGGGCACAGAGGACACAGGGGGAGTTCGGACGCGAGTGAAGTTCCCCCTGTGTCCCCTGTGCCCCCTGTGAGAGACTGCTGTAAAGCTTTCACACACGACGGAGCGTCGGGAACGCATCCGCCGCTCCGGTGTCGTTTAGGCCAGCATTCCCAGGGACTTCGGATTCTGGACGAGGAGCGGCCGTGAATCGAGCGGACGGGAGCGGGACGGCGATCGTCAACGCGGCGGGGGATCTCCCGCGCGCGCTGTACGTGCACGTCCCGTTCTGCGTGCGGCGCTGCTCGTACTGCGACTTCGCCGTGCAGGCCATGCGCGAGGCGCCGACGGAGGAGTGGCTGGACGCCGTCACCGCGGAGATGCGGCTCCTGGCCGAAGACCGCGGATGGACGGCGCCGCTGGCGCTCGACACCGTCTACCTGGGCGGCGGCACGCCCTCGCTCCTGGCGCCGCACGCGATGGCGGAGCTCCGGGAGCGGCTGGCGCCGTACGCGACGTGGGGCGACGACGCCGAGTGGACGTGCGAGGCCAACCCGGAGAGCTTCACCCCCGAGACGGCGCGTGCCTGGCGGGCGGCGGGGGTGAACCGGATCTCGCTCGGCGCGCAGACCTTCCACGAGCCCGCCCTCCGGTGGATGGGTCGCATGCACGGCGCCGAGGGCCCCGCGCGGGCGATGGCGGCGGCGCGCGAGGCCGGGTTCGGCAACGTCAGCGTCGACCTGATCTTCGGCCTCCCGGAGCGGCTGGGGCGCGAGTGGGGCGACGACCTCGTCCGCGCCCTCCTCCTGGAGCCCGAGCACGTCTCGCTCTACGGCCTCACCGCCGAGGCCGCCGCCCCGCTGGGCCGCTGGGTGGGCGAGGGGCGCGAGACGCTGGCCGACGACGACCGCTACGCCGACGAGTACCTCCTGGCCCACCGGACGCTCGCCGCCGCGGGGTTCGAGCACTACGAGGTCTCCAACTTCGGCCTCCCGGGGCGGCGCTCGCGCCACAACTTCGTCTACTGGACCGGCGCCCCGTACGCCGCGCTGGGCCCTGGCGCCCACGCCTATTACCCCCCCTTACGCCGCTGGAACGTGCGGAGCTGGGACGCCTACCGCGACCTCCTCCGCGCGGGGAAGGCGCCCACGGAAGGCGAGGAGACGGTGGACGAGGAGACGGCGGCGCTGGAGCGCGCCTGGCTCCTCCTCCGCACCGACCAGGGGTATCCGCTCCTCGACGCGTCGGACGCCGAGCGGCGCCTGGCCGCGCTCTGGACCGGGCAGGGGTGGGCGGCGGTGTCCGACGACGAGACCCTGCGGCTGACGGCGGACGGGTGGCTCCTCCTCGACCGGCTGGCGGTGGAGATGGCCTCCGCGCGCGAGGAGCGGGGCGCCGCACTGCACGGATGACAGCCCTTCCGCCGCGCACGGCCGGATGGGGGCGCGACTCCGGCCAGAGCGGCACCTTTTCGCGTGCCCCGGATCTTGCGAAGGGCGCCGCGGGCGCGGGACGGGTGGGGGAGAGGGGAACGCCCGGAGCGCCGGACGGGGCAAGTGACGGAGAGACAAGCGGAAAGACCGCCCCGCCCCGGCATTGACGCATCTTTCCCACGGCGGCAGATTTCTCAGGTTTGCTCGCAAAATCCGCCACGCCCCGACCCGTGATGTCCGAACAGCCCCTCAACGAGCGCGAGCACGCCATCCTGGAGGCGGTGATCCGCACCTACGTCGAGACCGCCGAGCCGGCCGGGAGCCGGACGGTGGCCCGGCGCTTCCGGCTGGGGATCTCCCCCGCCACGGTGCGCAACACCATGAGCGACCTGGAGGAGAAGGGGTACCTCTACCACCCCCACACCTCCGCCGGCCGCGTCCCCACCGACCTGGCGTACCGGCTCTACGTCGACGCGCTGATGGACCGGCCGCACCTCTCGGCCCAGGAGCGGACCGACCTCCGCCGCCACCTGGAGACCCGCGGCGAGGGCGCCGCCGTCGAGACGCTGCTGCGCCGCGCGGCGCAGGTGCTGGGGCTGCTGACGCAGGAGCTGGGGGTGGCCATCGCCCCCCGCCTCGACGAGGCGGTGCTGGAGCGGCTGGAGCTGGTCCCGCTCACCGAGGCCAAGGTCCTCCTGGTGCTGGCGCTTCGCGCCGCGGGGGTGCGGACGATCTACGTCGACGTCCCGGCGGCGATCCCGGCGGCGACGCTCACGTCGGTGGCGCGCATCCTGAACGAGCGGCTGGCCGGGCACACGCTGCGGGAGATCCGCGCCACCCTCCCCGAGCGCCTGCGCGACTCGGTGTCGCCGGGCGAGCCGGGGGCGGCGGAGCTGCTGAACGTCTTCCTCCAGAGCGGCGACGAGCTCTTCGTGGGCCCGCAGCGCGCCGACGGCGACCTCCACCTGGGGCGCGCCTCGGTGCTGGCCGAGCAGCCCGAGTTCGCCAGCGGCGAGCGGCTGCGGAGCCTGATCGAGCTCACCGAGCAGCGCGACCTCCTCCGCCAGGTGATGGCGCGGCGGGGCGCCGAGGGGGGGCTCAAGGTCACCATCGGCGTCGAGCACGGCGACCCCGCGCTCTCCGACTTCACCGTGGTGACGTCGGAGTACCACTCCGCCGGGCTCAAGGGGGTCATTGGCGTCATCGGCCCCACGCGCATGCCGTACGACCGCGTGATCGCGCTGGTGGAGAGCACCTCGAACCTGATCTCCGACTTCCTCGCCTGAACTCATCGCGCGAAGGAAACACGGGGCTGGACGTAAAGATGAGAGACTACTACGAGATCCTCGGCGTGGCCAAGGACGCCGACGGCGAGGCGATCAAGAAGGCGTACCGCAAGCTGGCGCTCCAGTACCACCCCGACCGCAGCGGGGGGGACAAGGAGGCCGAGGACAAGTTCAAGGAGGCCACCGAGGCCTACGAGGTCCTCCGCGACGGCGAGAAGCGCTCGGCGTACGACCGCTTCGGCCACGCCGGCGTCAAGCGCGGCGCGGGGGCCGGCGCGGGCGGCTTCGGAGGCGCCGGGTTCGGCTTCGAGGACGCGCTCAACATCTTCATGCGCGACTTCGGGGGCTTCGGCGGCTTCGAGGATATCTTCGGCGGCGGCGGGCGGCGGCGCGGCGGGGTGCAGCGGGGGAAGGACCTCCAGGTCCGCCTCCGGATCACCCTCGCCGAGGTGGCCACGGGGGTCAGGAAGACGCTCAAGGTCAAGGCGCTCGACCCCTGCTCGACGTGCAAGGGGACGGGCTCGGCCGACGAGGGCGGCCCCGTGACCTGCGAGGCGTGCCAGGGCGCGGGGCAGATCCGCCGCGTGCAGCGGAGCGTCTTCGGGCAGTTCGTCAGCGCCGCCGTCTGCCCCACCTGCCAGGGCGAGGGGAAGACGATCCGCAACCCCTGCAAGACCTGCCACGGCGACGGGCGCGAGCGGGGCGAGCGGACGCTGGAGGTCGAGATCCCCGCGGGGGTCAGCTCCGACAACTACCTGACGCTGCGCGGCTCGGGGAACGCCGGGCCCCGCGGCGGCCCGCGCGGCGACGTCCTGGTGGTCATCGAGGTCGAGGACGACGCGCGCTTCCTCCGCGACGGCTCGGACCTCGTCTTCGACCTCCCGGTCTCCTTCAGCCAGGCGGCGCTGGGGCAGGAGGTCGACGTCCCCACCGTCTACGGCGACGAGAAGGTGAAGGTCCCCCCCGGCGTCCAGAGCGGCGACGTGCTGACGCTGCGGGGGAAGGGGCTCCCGCACCTGGGCGGCGGCGGCCGGGGCGACCAGCACGTCCGCATCCACGTCTGGACCCCCACCGAGCTCTCGGCCGAGCAGGCGGAGCTCTTCCGCAAGCTGGCCGAGATGGAGGGCCCCGTCCCCGGCGGGAAGCAGAAGCGCTTCTGGGACCGCGTGAAGGACGCGTTCGCCGCGTGATCGACCCGAAGCGCTGGCTGGTGCTGGCCGTCCGCGCCCCCTCGGCCGAGCTGGCGGGGCTGGTGGCGGACTCCCTCCTCGCGCTGGGGGGCGCGGCGGTGGAGGAGCGGGGCGACGAGCTGCGGACCTACCTCCTCCCGCCGGACGACCCCGAGGCGTTCGTGGCCGAGGCGCGGTCGCTCTTCGCCGAGTGGCTCCCGGAGGGCGCGCCGCCGCTGGAGATCTCGTGGCAGTGGCAGGAGGACGAGGACTGGGCGGCCGAGTGGAAGCGCGGGCTCGCCCCGCGCCAGCTCACCGACCGCCTCGTCGTCAAGCCGACGTGGACCGAGTGGGAGGCGGCGCCGGGGCAGGTGGTGATCGACGTCGACCCGCAGATGGCCTTCGGCACCGGCGAGCACGCCACCACGCGCGGGTGCCTCCGGCTCCTCGACGCCGTCGTCCGCGACGGCGACCGGGTCCTCGACGTGGGCTCGGGCTCCGCCATCCTCTCCATCGCCGCCGTCCGCCTCGGCGCGCGCGAGGCGGTGGCGGTGGAGTACGATCCGGACGCGAATCTCAACGCCCGCGAGAACGTCGAGGGGAACGGCGTCGAGGGGCGGGTCCACGTCGTCGAGGCGCTGGCCGACGACGCGCTCCTGGCGGAGCTGGGATCTTTCGACCTCGTCCTCGCCAACATCCTGAGCGGGGTCATCCGCCCGCTCCTCCCCGCCTTCCGCCGCACGCTGGGCGGCGCGGCCGGCGGGCGGCTGATCGTGAGCGGGATCCTCCGCGAGGAGAGCCCGGACGTGGTCCGCGACGCGGAAGCCGCGGGGTTCCGGGTGGAGCGGACCGACGAGGAAGAGGAGTGGTGGAGCGCGCTCCTCCTCCCCGCCTGACTGGCGACGGAGGACGGAACGCGTAGATTGGCGTCGCTCCGTACGACGACGCTTCAGCCGATTCCAGGGCGGACCATGGCCGACAAGACGATCTTCAGCCGCATCATCGACGGGGAGATCCCCGGGACCTTCGTCTACCAGGACGACGAGGTGGTCGCCATCCGCGACATCAACCCGGCGGCGCCCGTGCACGTGCTGGTCATCCCCCGCAAGCCGATCCCCTCGGTGGCCGACCTGGAGGAGGGCGACGTGCAGCTGGCCGGCCGCCTCCTTCTGGTGGCGAAGAAGATCGCCGAGCAGGAGGGGCTGGCCGAGCGCGGCTACCGCGTGGTGATCAACACCGGCCAGGAGGGGGGCCAGACCGTCCCCCACCTCCACGTCCACGTCATCGGCGGCCGCCAGCTGAGCGGCCACGGCACCGCCTGATCCTGCGGTCTCGTCTTTCGACGACCGATGAACGACGGCCTCGCGCGCGCGGGGCCGTTTTCGTTGCATTCCGAAATCAGGTCGGGGCTCTCACAAGCGGCACAGGGGACACAGAGGAACTTCACCCGCGCCGAGCCCCCCTGTGTCCTCCGTGCCCCCTGTGAGAGCCTCCAGCCGAGCCTGTAGCGGCGGCCGAGCGGAGGACGCGCCTCAGAGGAGGTCGGCCAGCTCGTCGGGCGTGAGGCGGACGTCGGCGAGGATGCGGGCGAGGAGCCCGGGGCCGACGGTCTCGCCGAAGCGCACGGGGACCACCGAGGCGCGGCCGTCGGCGTGGCGGAGGAGGGTGTGGCTCCCCCGCGCCCGCACCACGAGGAACCCCGCGCCGTTGAGCGCCGCCACCAGCGCCCGCCCGGTCATCTTCGGCGCCGTCATCCGCCCACCTTCACCCGCCGGACGCCCACGAACGCCGTGCGGGGCCGCGGCCCGTAGGCCGCCTCCAGCGACACCTCGATGGCCTCGCGGACGCGCTCGATGAGCTCCTCGGGCGAGCGCGCCTGCGTGTGGCACCCCGGGAGCGCGGGGACCGACCCCACGAGGAACCCTTCCGCGTCGCGCTCCACGATCACGTCGAAGTCCTGGCCCATCGTCTCTCCCTCTCCGCTTCGGTGGTGGGGAACGGAACGGCCCCCGCGCGGAGGGCCGAAGATGAACCGAAGATAGACGATGTGGACGGAGGATGTCAAGGCATCTGGCACGCGACGGCGCGAAGCGGCCACCGCCGGAGCGGGCGCGCCACGGCTGGCGTTTCAGTCGCGCAGCCGCTCCAGGGCGTCGACCAGGGCGCGGAGCTCGGCGTCGCCCAGGCGCCCCATCCGCTCGGCGAGGACGGCGTCCACGCGGGCGTCGAGGGCGGCGAGCGCCTCGCGCCCCGTGGCGCTGATCCGGCGGCGCTGCTCGTGGCGCTCGATGAGGCCGCGGTTGGCGAGGTTCCCCAGCACGGCGGGGAGCATGGGGTCGGCGGCCAGGAGGCGGTCGCGCACCTGCTCGGTGTTCAGCCCCTCCTCGCCCGCGCCGCGGAGGATGCGGAGGACGTTGTACTCGGTGTGCTTGATCCCGCCGACCTCGCTGGTGGTGCGCTCGACGAGGTCGCGGATGGCGGTGGCGGTGCGCTGTAGGTTGAGGTGCGCCTCCACGAAGAGGGGCATCGGCTTGCTCTGGCGGATCTCCTGCTGGATGCGTCCGGTCATCTTTGGGGAGTGCGGAAGTGCGTGAGTGCGAAAGTACGGTCGGGAGGGCAATCATCGCGCCGGGGGGCAAACAAACGAACGCTCCCCCGGAGGCGGACCTCCGGGGGAGCGTTCGGCTTTCCGCGGGCGATCCGGCGGATCAGACGCCGGCGGGCTGGCCTTCCCAGGCGACGATCTCGCCGGCCATGGCGCTGGCGGCCACGGTGTAGGGCGAGGCCAGGTAGAGCTGGCCGGGGCCGCTGCGGCCGGGGAAGTTGCGGTTGATGGCGCTGATGGTGACGTCGGTCGGCTTCCGGCTCACCCCCGGGCCCGCGTTGATGCAGGCGCCGCAGGAGGGCTCGATGAACGTGGCGCCGACGGCCTCGAAGACGCGGTCGTACCCCTGCTCCTGGCAGTAGGCGTAGACCTCCTGCGAGCCGCACTGGATGTAGAACTGGACGTGGTCGGGCTTCCGCACCCCCCGCTCGGCGTACTCGCGGAGAACCGTGGCGTACATGTCCATGTCCTCCTTCTTCCCCGCCGTGCAGCTCCCCGCGTAGGCGATGTCGATCTTCACCGCCTCGGGGAGCTCCTCGACGTACAGCCCGTTCCCGGGGTCGCCGGGGAGGGCGATCATCGGCTTGAGCGACGAGGCGTCGATCTCGATCACCTTCACGTACTCGGCGCCCTCGTCGGAGAAGAGGCCGTCCACCAGCGCCTCCGCCTCGGCGCGGTCCATCCCCCGCTGCTCCACCAGGTAGTCGACCGTCTTGGCGTCCGGCGCCACGATCCCGGTGAAGGCGCCCACCTCGGCGGCCATGTTGGTCATGGTGGCGCGCTCGTCGACCGAGAGCGCCTCGACGGCCGGGCCGGCGTACTCGATGATCTGGCCGATGGCGTGCCCGTCCTTGATGTACGGGTGGCGCAGGATCTCGAGCATGAAGTCCTTGGCCGAGACGTTCTCGGGCTTCTCGCCGCGGACGACCACCTTGAACGAGGGCGGCACCTCGACGCGGACGTCCTTGGTGATCCACGAGTTGAAGATCGCCGTCGTCCCCACCCCGAAGGCCACGCACCCCACGGCGCCCGCGTGCGGCGTGTGCGAGTCGGAGCCGATGATGACGTGCCCGGGGAGCGCGTACGCCTCCAGGATCTTGGAGTGGCAGATGGCCTCGGAGCCGTGCTTGCCGTGGCCCAGCTCGCCGTAGAGGCGGACCCCCTGCTTCTCGGCGAACTGGCGCTGCTTCACCTCCAGCTGGTTGGCCACGTCGAGGAGCCCGAGCTGCACGCGCTCGGGCGACATGGCGTCCTTGAGGAAGGTGAGGTGGTCGCGGAAGAAGAGGATCGACTCGGGCTCCAGCACCTTCTCGTCCTCACCCACCAGCTGCTCGAAGAAGATCGCCGACATCGGCGTGACGTACTCGTGCGAGAAGCGGATGTCCGTCTTCACGAACCCCGCGTCGCCCGGCTGCACCCACGGCACCCCGACGGCGTCCTTCGAGAGGTCGGTCACCCAGTGGCGGGCGAAGATCTTCTCGGCGATGGTCATCGGCCGTGGGCCCCTCGAGCGCGTCCCCGAGGGGGCGCCCAGGGCGGCGCTGCCGACGTTGGAGGTCGAGGTGGCGACGAACTGCGCGGCGGCGCCGTCCACCCCGGTGGCCGGGCCGGGCTGGTTGTACTCGCCGCTCCCGCGGTGCATCCGCACCTGCTGGCGGTCGAGGTCCTCCGCCGTCTCGTCGGCCTGGTGGCAGGAGACGGGCGGGGTGTGCACGGTCCCCTGGAGGCGGGCGACGTTGTAGTTGAAGAGCCCGCCGTGCTCGATGATCCCGCGGGTGATCTCGTCGGCGCCCTCGGTGAACTCGGAGAGGGGGATCGTCTCGCCGCGGCGGATGCGCTCGACCAGGTCGAAGTTGGTCGAGGTCAGCACGCCCAGGTTCTGGCAGTTCTCGCGGTAGATGCGCTCGATGTTCTCGGCGATGACGATGCGGATCCCGGCCATCATCTCGGCGTACGGGCTCTGCTCGCGCGAGCTCCCCTTGCCGCGGCGCTTGCCCGAGACGGAGGCGACGA
>DATACF010000015.1:0-3857 GCA_036259235.1 Longimicrobium sp.
GCTCACCGCGCGCAGCGTGCGCGCCCTCAGCCAGCACGGCGTCGGCGTCGCCTTCATCGACGATGCCGCCTCCTTCGACATCAGCATGCGTCCGCTGCTCGCCGCGACGGACGAGGGCGGCCGCCTCGCCCGCGCCCTCCGCGCCCGCCGCGACCGTCTCCCTGAAGCGGCGAGCGACTTCCGCCGCGCGCTCCACGCGGACGGCGGATGCGTGGTGGAGGCGGGGGAGAAGTAACCGCTCGCGGATCGGCGGTCAGGCCGCGTCTGGCTCCACCCCCGCGTAGACCTCCCGCAGCGGTATCGTGCAGTCGATGGACTCCAGCGGAAGCACGCGGCCGAGGTCGTCGATCTCGGAAAACACCCACCGCTCGCCGTCGCGCACGTATCGCTGAACACGTACCTCGTCCTGCGAAACGAGGACGTATTCGCGCAGCGACTCCAGCCGGCGGTAGTGCGCGAACGTCTCTCCCCGGTCGTACCTCTCCGTGGAGTCGGAGAGGACTTCGATGATCAACGACGGGTTGAGCAGCGTGTCCCCGTGGCGGTCCTCGACCTCGGGCGTGCCGCACACCGCGACCACGTCCGGGTACGTGTAGAAGTCGGTCGCGACGACCTTGACCCGCATGTCGTTGGCGTACACCTCGCACGGCCGGCCGCGGAGCGCCGCGCGGATCTCGGAGCCGAGGCTCAGCACGATCAGGTTGTGGCGGCGGCTGGCGCCGGCCATGGCGTAGATGCGCCCGTGGATGTACTCGCTCCGGTGGTCGGCGCCCCGCTCCAGGGCGAGGTATTCTTCGGGCGTGTAGATGTGCTCGGCGGCGGTGGCCATGCGATCGGTCTCCGGCATGCGTTCGGCGCGTGTCTTCGATCCACGATAGGCGGCGTCCCGCCTGGACACCAGTGGTCGCCAGAACACCGCCACCGGGGGAGCAAGCGGACCGCCACGCGCGCCTTCGGAGCGGTCGGGCGAGGGCCCGGCCTTCCCGCGCGGGCCCCGGGGACGTAGCTTGTCGCGCTTTCGAGCCGCGGCCGCGCGCCGGCCGGACCCCGAGCGAACCGACGCCCGTGCCCCAGCTCCCGACGTACACCGCCACCCGCTACGTGCAGCCGCTGCGCGAGGGCGGCTCGCTCCCGGCGGTGGTCGACACCGACGGCGGCGGGCTCTTCGTGGCGAAGTTCCGGGGGGCCGGACAGGGGCCGCGGGCCCTGGTGGCCGAGCTGGTGGTGGGGCTCCTGGCGCGCGAGATCGGGCTCCCGGTGCCGGAGCTGGCGCTGGTGGAGGTGCCCCCGCCCTTCGGGCGCGGCGAGCCCGACCCCGAGATCCAGGACCTCCTGAAGGCCAGCCACGGCGTCAACGTGGGGCTCCGCTACCTCGACGGCGCCTTCAACTTCGACGCCCACGCCGCCGGCGAGCTGGCCACCCCGGAGCTCGCGGCCGCCCTGGTCTGGCTCGACGCGCTGGTGACCAACCCCGACCGGACGGCCCGCAACCCCAACCTCCTGGTGTGGGAGGGCGGGCTCTGGCTGATCGACCACGGGGCGGCGCTCTACGCCCACCACGCCTGGGAGACGGTGGACGAGGCACGGACCCGCACGCCCTTCCCGCTCATCCGCGACCACGTCCTCCTGGCCCGGAGCGGCGACCTGGAGGCGGCGGACGCGCGGGGGGCGGCGGCGCTCCCCGAGGCGCGGATCACGGCCGTCCTCGACGCCGTCCCCGACGCGCTCCTGGGGGACCCCGCGCGCGCCGACGCACCCGCCGACCCCGCCGGGGCCCGCGCGCGCTACGTCCGCTACCTCCGCACCCGGCTGGAGGCGCCCCGCGCCTTCGCGGCCGAGGCGGCGAAGGCGCGCGAGGCCGCGCTCCGCGAGCCGCCCCGCCCCCGCGCGGCCCGGCGATGACGGGGGCGCCCCGGACCGCGTACAACTTCGCGGTCCTCCGCGCGGTGCCGCACGTGCACCTGGGGACCTTCGTCAACGTGGGCGTGGTGGTGCACGCGCGCACCGCCGGGTACCTGGCCATGCGCGCCCTCCCCGACGCCGAGGCGGTCCGTTCTCGCGTCCCCGACGTCGACGCCGCGCGGCTGGCGCGCTACCTCGACGCCTGCCGCGCCGTCTGCCGGGGCGACCCCGACGCGGGCCCCGTGGCGCTGGCGCCGCCCTCCGAGCGCTTCCACTGGCTCACGGCGCCGCGCTCCGACGTCCTCCAGAGCTCGCCCGTGCACGAGGGGCTCTGCGGCGACCCGGAAGCGGTGCTCGACGCGCTGTACGAGACGTACGTGGGCCCCGCCGCGCCGTGCCGCGGCGGCGAAGGCCCATGATCCCGCGCTGAGCCGCGGATCCCGGGCGCCCGCGGGCGTCCTGTTCCTTTCCGTCATCCTGTAGCATTGCAGCCGATGTCCGTACCCAGCAGCACGCCGCCGCCGTCCGACCCCGACGCCTTCGAGCGCGAGCTCACCACCGACCTCGACGACAACACCCCCGACGCCCCGCGGGGGAGGCCGCTGCACACGCGGATCCTCCTGGGGCTGGTGATCGGCGCGGGGGCGGGGCTCCTGGCCAACGTCTTTTTCGGCGCCGACCACCCCACGGTGGCGTGGACGGTGCGCCACATCGCGCAGCCGATCGGGGCGCTCTTCCTCCGCCTCCTCCTGATGGTGGTGATCCCCCTCGTCTTCTCGGCGCTCTTCGTGGGCGTCGCCGGGGTGGGCGACATCCGCAAGCTGGGGCGCGTGGGGCTCAAGGCGTTCGGCTACACGCTGGTGGTGTCGGGGATCTCGGTGGTCATCGGGCTCACGGTGGCCAACACCATCCGCCCCGGCGAGCGCGTCTCCCCCGCCACCGCCGCCGCCCTTGAGGCGCGCTTCGGCGAGGACGCGGCCACGCGGGTGGCCTCGGCCGGCACCGACGACGGGCCGTCGAAGGCGCCGCTGATGGTGGTGGTGGAGACGCTGATCCCGTCGAACCCCATCGCCGCGGTGGCGGGCGACACCCCCAACCTCCTCCACCTGATGTTCTTCGCGCTGGCCCTGGGGGTGGCGGCGACGCTGGTGGGGCCGGCGGTGTCGGCGCCGCTGATCAAGGTGATGGAGGGGCTCTTCCAGCTGTCGGTGAAGCTGATCGAGATGATCATGAAGCTCGCCCCCTACGCGGTGGCGGCGCTCCTCTTCGCCAATACCGCCGGGTTCGGGCTCGACCTCCTGGGGACGCTCCTCTGGTTCATGCTGGCGGTCCTCCTGGGGCTCTCCATCCAGATGTTCGGCGTCTACTCGCTCTCGGTGGCGATCCTGTCGCGGATCTCGCCGATCGAGTTCTTCCGCCGGATCAAGACGGTGATGATCACCGCCTTCTCCACCTCGTCGTCGAACGCCACGCTCCCGACGGCGCTCCGGGTGACGGAGGAGAACCTGGGGGTGCCGCCCTCGATCAACTCGTTCGTGCTGACGGTGGGCGCCACCGCCAACCAGAACGGGACGGCGCTCTACGAGGGGGTGACGGTCCTCTTCCTGGCCCAGATCGCCGGGGTCGACCTCACCATCGGGCAGCAGATCATGGTGGCGTACCTCGCCATCCTGGGCGGGATCGGCACCGCCGGAGTGCCGTCGGGGTCCATCCCCTTCATCATCCTGGTGCTGACGCAGATCAACGTGAACCCCGCGCTCATCGCCATCATCCTCGGCGTCGACCGCATCCTCGACATGTGCCGCACCACCCTGAACGTGGCGGGCGACATCACCGCCGCGACGTACGTGGCGCGCTCGGAGGGGCACACGCTGCTGGGGGGAAGGTAGCGGGGCGGGGCCACGATCCTCGTCCATGCGAAGAGGCCGGCGCGCGGAAGCGCCGGCCTCTTTCGC
>DATACF010000016.1:0-11298 GCA_036259235.1 Longimicrobium sp.
AGCCCCCTCCGTGTCCTCCGGTGCCCCCTGTAAGAGGCTTACGCGGGGCCGGCCGGCGCGACGGGGCCCGGCGCGCGCGCCATCTCCTCCAGCGCGCGGCGGACGTAGACGGGGACCATGGCGCGGCGCCAGTCCGGGTCGACGATGATGTTCTCGAGCGGATGGCACTGCTTGAACGCCTGGGCCGCGACCGCGTCGGCGACGTCGGGGAGGCGGTGGCCGGGCGCGATCTTCTCCAGCCCCGTCACCACCCGCGGCCGGGCGCCGAGGGCGGAGACGACGAGGGAGAGCGTCTCCACGGTGCCGGCGGGCGCCAGGCGGGCGGCGGCGGCGATGGAGAGGAGGGGGAAGTCGATGGAGTTCCGCTGCCGCACCTTGCGGTAGGCGGTCCTCAGCCCCGGCGCCGGGAGGGGGATGCGGACGCGGGCCACCAGCTCGTCGCGGCGGCGGACGGTGTTCCACTGGCCGTCGGCGACGAAGAAGGCGTCGACCGGGAGGGTACGGGTCCCGGCCGCCGAGACGACGTCGACCTCGGCGCCCAGAGTGATGAGCACGGGCGGGGTGTCGGCCGAGTGGGCGGCGACGCACTTCTTCCCGACGCGGGTGACGTGGCAGACGTCGCCGTCCTTCTTGAGGCAGAAGCCCAGCGCCTGCCGCCAGAAGAAGCTCTGGTTGTAGTAGGTGCAGCGGGTGTCGAGGCAGAGGTTCCCCCCGATCGTCCCCTGGTTGCGGATCTGCGGCCCGGCCACCTGCCCCGCCGCCTCGGCCAGCGAGGGGAAGAGGCGGCGCACCACCGGGTGGCGCGCCACGGCGGTGAGCGTCTCGGCCGCGCCGATGACGAGCTGCGCCGCCTGGGGCGAGCCCTCGTCGACCGCGTTTCCCTCCGCGTCCGCGAAGCCGACGCCGTGCAGCTCCGGGAGTCCCTTGAGCGCCACCAGGTGGCGGGGCGTGAAGAGCCGGTGCTTCATGTTCGGCATCAGGTCGGTGCCGCCGGCCACGGCGATCGCGTCCTCGTTCTCGGCCAGGAGCGCGAGCGCGTCGGCGAGGCGGGTGGGGCGGTGGTACGCGTACTCGTGGAGACGGAGCATCGTGCTCAAGGGCCTGGGGTTGCGGCGCTTCGGACGGACGCGCGCCCAAGATACGTCGGCGGCGGGCGGCGTACCAGACGGGGGCGGTTCGGGATCGGTGGGGACGATGGAGGATCGTGCGCGCGCCGAGCCCGTCGGCCCTCACCCCCCGGCCCCCTCTCCCAACCCCTGGGAGAGGGGGAGAACTTCGAGCGCAGCAGGCGGATTTCCGTCGCATGCCGCGGGCGCCGCGGGCGCGCGCAGGAGCCGGTCGCACACCATCGAAGTTCCGCCGTTGACGCGCCGTTGCATGAGGGATGCGGGCCCGGAGGGCGAAGACCCTGGCGGGGGGGAATGCGAAGGGGATGGCGATCGGCGATCAAGCGGCGGAATGGGCGGAGTCCGCCAGGGGCTTCGCCGCGTTGGCAACGGTCGTATCGTTGCCTACGCGGCCCGCAGCCCGGCCCGGAGCGCAGCGGAGGGACATGCCCAGAGCCGTAGTTGCAGTTGCCGTAAGCCGTTGCCGTTCCACCCCCCGCCCCCGCCCCGGCACGAAAACCGCAGCCTCCCCCGCCCGACCATGAGACCGCAACGGGGCCAGAGGAGGCGGCGATGCAGCTGGAGGGAAAGGTCGCGCTGATCACGGGCGCGGGCGAGGGGATCGGGCGCGCGACGGCGCTGCGGTTCGCCGGGGAGGGGGCGAGAGTGGGCGTCCTGGGCCGCACCCGCGAGAACCTGGACGAGGTGGCGGAGGAGATCCGGAAGGCGGGCGGCGAGGCCACCGTCCTGTTGGCCGACGTCTCCAAGCCCGACGAGACGAAGGCGGCCGTCGAGGAGCTCGTGAAGGAATACGGAAGACTCGACGTCGTCTTCGCCAACGCGGGCGTGAACGGCGTGTGGGCGCCGATCGAGGAGCTGGAGCCGGAGGAGTGGGAGCAGACGCTCGCCATCAACCTCACCGGCACCTTCCTGACGATCAAGTACGCCACGCCGCACCTGAAGAAGCGCGGCGGCTCGGTGATCGTGAACTCGTCGATCAACGGGACGCGCATCTTCAGCAACACCGGCGCGAGCGCCTACGCCTCGTCGAAGGCCGGCCAGGTGGCGCTGACGAAGATGCTGGCGCTGGAGCTGGCGAAGTGGAAGGTGCGGGTGAACGTGATCTGCCCGGGCGCCATCGACACGAAGATCGACGAGAACACCGAGCAGCGCGACCTGGAGAAGGTGAAGACGCCCGTCGAGTTCCCGAAAGGCGGCGAGCACCCGCTGGAGCGGAAGCCGGGGAGCGCGCGGCAGGTGGCGCAACTCGTGCTGTTCCTGGCCTCCGACGCCTCCGACCACATCACGGGGACGGAAATGTGGATCGACGGCGGCGAGTCGCTCATCAAGGGAACGTGAGGCCATCCATGGGATCGGACCAGAACCCCAGCGGCGGCCCGGCCGATCCGGTCAAGGGCGTGGGCGAGCACGGCGACCTCCCGCACCCGCCGGAGCCCGACCGCGAGGCGGAGCACGGGCACGCGGACGTGGACGAGAGCTCCGACGAGAGCTTCCCGGCCAGCGACCCGCCCGCCTACACGCACTCGCACGCGGGCCCGCCGAAGCACGACGGGTAGGCTCCGGGGTATCGGACCGCGAACGGTGAGACGAGACGGAAGACGCGACGGAGGACGGACTTGAAGATCACGCTCCTTTCGGACGACCGCATCCGCCTGGACGGGCGGGCGGGGCCCATGACCATCGAGGCCGAGTCGGCGGAGATGACGTACTCGCCCTTCCACATGCTGGCGAGCGGGCTGGCCACGTGCACGCACTCGGTGCTGGCGTCATGGGCCACCAACGCGAAGCTCCCGGCCGACGACCTGATCATCGAGGTGGGGTGGAGCTTCGCGGAGGAGCCGCACCGCGTCGGGGCCATGGACGTGGACATCCAGTGGCCCTCGCTCCCGGAGAACCGCCGCGCGGCGGCGGAGCGGGTGGCCGACCTCTGCACGGTGAAGGTGACGCTCAAGCACCCGCCCGAGGTCCGCACGGCGGTCTCCGGCGGCGCGGCGGTGGCGGCATGAGCATCCCCGTCGTCCGCTTCGTCTTCGGCGGCCAGGAGTCGGCGGCCGCCGGGATGGGGCGCCCGTACACGGTGGTCTACGACGGCCAGTGCAAGGTGTGCAACCGGCTGGTGACGCTGCTGCGGAAGTGGGACACGGGGAAGGAGATCGAGGTGATCCCCTTCCAGAACACCACCGTCCTCGACCGCTTCCCCTGGATCCCCGCGGAGGCGTACGCGGAGGCGATGCAGCTGGTGGGGCCGGGGGGGCAGACGTGGCAGGGGGGGTACGCCATCGAGCAGCTCCTCAAGATCCTCCCCTTCGGGATGGCGCTGGGGTGGGCGTTCAAGGTCCCCTTCTTCGGCGGGCTCTTCAACCGCTTCTACCGGTGGTTCGCGCGCAACCGCTACAAGTTCGGCTGCGGCGAGCACTGCGCCATGCGGCCGCAGAGGCTCGACTTCAAGGACGCGTGAGCGCGATGCGGACGGGCCTCGCCGCGCTCCTCCTCGCGCTCTCCGCGTGCGGCGGCGGGAATTCGGGATCGGACAAAGGCGCCTCCGTCGAGGTCGACACCGCGCGCGTGACGTCCGCCCCCGCGCCGCCGGGCGACACGACGGCCCCCGCGCCGGGCGCCGTCGCGGAGGCGCGGCGACGCACGGTGCGCGTGCGGACGAGCGAGTACCGCATCGAGATCACCCCCGTCACCGTCCCCGCGGGCGAGGTCACCTTCGACGTAACCAACGCGGGAGGCGAGGCGCACGGCGTGGAGATCGAGGGCCAGGGTGTCGAGGCGAAGACGGGCGGCGTCGAGCCGGGCGGCGCGGCCACGGTCACCGCCGCCCTCCCGCCGGGCACCTACGAGGTCTACTGCCCGATGGAGACGGACGGGCAGAAGCACCGCGACCGCGGGATGCGGACGACGATCACGGTCCGCTGAAGCTTCGGAGGACGATTCCGCGACGGGCGGTCCAGGGAGCCGGGCCGCCCGCCGCGTTTTCGGGAAATCATCGGAATGCGGGTCGCCGGACCTGTCTTTTCAACCATGCGGAGGCGAGCGATCCAATTGACCTGCATCGTTTTACAAACACTTGTCCACAGATTGTGCAAAGGTTAAATTTCGGCATTCTTTCGGGCGCTCGAGAAGCAGGATCATTCGATGGAAGTCGCCGCCAAGCTCGCCATCCTCGCCGACGCGGCCAAGTACGACGCGTCGTGCGCCAGCAGCGGCGCGAAGGGGCGCCGCGCGGGGCCGGGGGGGATCGGGTCTACGGAGGGGACGGGGATCTGCCACAGCTACACGCCCGACGGCCGGTGCGTGTCGCTGCTGAAGATCCTGCTGACCAACGTATGCGTCTACGACTGCGCCTACTGCATCAACCGCCGCTCCAGCGACGTCCGCCGCGCCCGCTTCAGCGTGGACGAGGTGGTGCGGCTGACGCTCGACTTCTACCGCCGCAACTACATCGAGGGGCTTTTCTTAAGCTCGGGGATCATCCGCACCCCCGACTACACGATGGAGCAGCTCGTCGCCGTCGCGCGGACGCTCCGCGAGGCGCACGGCTTCGCGGGGTACATCCACCTCAAGGCCATCCCCGACGCCTCCCCCGAGCTCCTCGACGCGGCCGGGCGCTGGGCCGACCGGCTGAGCCTCAACGTCGAGCTCCCCACGCAGGAGAACCTCGACCGGCTGGCCCCCGAGAAGCGGCTCGTCCAGATCATCTCGGCCATGGGCCGGATGCGCGACCGGATCGACGAGGCGAAGGAGGACGCCGCGCCGTCGCGGAAGCTCCCCGTCTTCGCCCCCGCCGGCCAGAGCACGCAGATGATCGTGGGCGCCACCGACGCGACGGACGCGACGATCCTGGGGACGGCGTCGGCGCTGTACGAGGGGCCGAAGCTCCGCCGCGTCTACTACTCGGGGTTTTCGCCGATCCCCGACGCCTCGGCGGCGCTCCCCGTGGCGGCGGCGCCGCTGGTCCGCGAGCACCGGCTCTACCAGGCCGACTGGCTGATGCGCCTCTACGGCTTCGGCGCGGGCGAGCTCCCCACCCCCGAGGCGCCCAACCTCAGCCTGGAGATGGACCCCAAGGTGGCGTGGGCGCTGCGGAACCGCGAGCGCTTCCCCGTGAACGTCAACACCGCGCCCAGGGAGGACCTCCTCCGCGTCCCCGGCCTTGGCGCGCGCAACGTCGAGCGCATCCTGGCCGCCCGCCGCTGGGCTCGCATCCGCCTGGAAGACCTGGCCCGGCTCCGCATCCCGCTCCGCCGTGCCCTCCCCTTCCTCGTGGCCGGCGACCACGCGCCGTCGCGCGCGCTCGACGCGGCGGACCTCGGCGACCGCATCGCCCCGAAGCACGCCCAGATCGACCTGTTCGCCTCCGCGACGGCGGCGGCGCACGGGGAGCTGTAGGGAAGTGCGTGAGTGCGTGAGTGCGAAATTGCGAAAGTGCGAGAGGGGTCACGGATGAGGGTCGGATGAAGGGTTCCGGGTCGATCGAACCCTCGGAGGCGCCGGCGACACCCAGGTACCGCTGACCCTCCGGCGCACGGGAAGGTCCGTACGTGCGCCCGCATCCGCCTCATCCTTCGGGGGATTCCATGATCGTGAGACAGGGCATCGTCACCTTCGCCGCGGCCGTGCTGCTGGCCGCCCCGTCCGCCGCGCAGACGCCCGCGCGGACCGTCGCGACCGACCGGCCGCCCTCCGGCGTCACCGAGCGCGAGGTGACGCTCGGGAGCGGCGAGTGGGCCGTCACCGGCGTCCTCACCCTTCCCGCTGGAGACGGGCCGCACCCCGCGGCGGTGCTGATGCACGGCTCCGGGCCCGGGACGCGCGACCTGGACGTGGGACCCAACAAGGTGTTCCGCGAAGAGGCGTGGGGGCTGGCGGCGCGCGGGGTCGCCGTCCTGCGGTACGACAAGCGGAGCACGGCGCACGCGGCCCGGTACCGCGCCCTGGGACGGGCGCCGACGCTGGACGAGGAGTTCACGGAGGAGGGCGTGAGCGCCGTACGGCTGCTGCGGGCCACCCCCGGCGTGGACCCGCGCCGCGTGTACCTGGTGGGCCACAGCCAGAGCACCACCTTCACGGCGAAGGTGGCCAACCTCACCGGCGCCGCCGGCGTGGTGCAGCTCGCCGCCAGCGCGCGCCCGGCGCACGTGGTGATCCGCGAGCAGGTGGAATACTCGCTGTCGCTCCCCGAGACCGACTCGGCCACGCGCGAGCAGGCGCGGTACATGCTGGCCGGAGTGGCGCGGATGGCGGACCCCGCGACGCCCGACACCGCCGTGGTCCTCGGCTTCCCCATGCCCTACTGGCGCGACACGGGCCCGGAGTTCGGGATGCGGGAGATGGAGACGATGCTGGCCCGCGGCGGCCGCGCGCTGGTGGTGCAGGGCGGGCGCGACTACCTGGTGACGGACGCGGACTTCGCCATCTGGCGGGAGCGGTTCGAGGGGCGCCCGGGAATCACCCTGCGCCGCTATGCCGACCTCAACCACCTGATGCAGCCCGGCGTGGGCCGCATGAAGCCGGCGGAGTACAACGAGCGCCGCGAGGTCTCCCGGCAGCTGCTGGAGGACGTGGCGGAGTGGATCCGCGAGCGGTGAAGCAGTGCGAAAGTGCGGGAGTGCGAAAGTGCGGGAGTGCGAAAGTGCGAGAGTGCGTCAGTGCGTGAGTGCGTCTGTCGATCACGACCGATGAGCGCGGAAGGAGGGGGCGCGTGAGGACGGTCGTCTTCGAGCCGACGTTCGACGGATGGCGGGCGGCGGCGCGGCGGCTCCTGGAGGAGGGCGCGGCGCCGGATTCGCTCGCGTGGCGGCCGGCGGGGAGCGAGGGGGGGCTCCTGGACGCGCTCGGCGATCCGGTGGAGGTGGCGGCCGCCAGGTCGCGGCCGTCGGAGCGCTTCCGCGTGCCCCGGCGCTTCCTGGCGCTGGCGGAGGCGGCGGCGTGCCACGGGAGCGGCGAGCGGTGGGCGCTCCTCTACCGCATCCTCTGGCGGATGGCGCACGGCGAGCCGGCGCTCATGGAGGTCGCCGTCGACCCGGACGTCCACCGCCTCCTGCGGATGGAGAAGGCGGTGCGGCGCGAGGTGCACAAGATGCACGCCTTCGTCCGCTTCCGCGCCGTCGAGCACGAGGGCGGGGCGCACTACGTGGCGTGGTTCGAGCCCGAGCACCCGGTGGTGGAGCGCGCCGCGCCCTTCTTCGCCGAGCGCTTCGCCTCCATGCGCTGGTCGATCCTCACCCCCGGCGTCTGCGCGCACTGGGACGGCGAGGCGCTGGCGTTCACCCCCGGCGTCCCCCGCTCGGCCGCGCCCACGGAGGACGCGCTGGAGGGGCTCTGGCGGACGTACTACGCCAGCACCTTCAACCCCGCGCGCCTCCGCACCACCGCCATGCGCGCCGAGATGCCCGTCCGCTACTGGCGCAACCTCCCCGAGGCCGGCCTCATCGCCCCCCTGGTGAGCGACGCCCCCGCCCGCGTCCGCCGCATGATCGAGGAGCAGACGCGTCCCAAGACGAAGGCGCCCAGGCGCGTCTACCGCTCCCCCGCCGAGAAGGCGCGCGCGGAGCGCGAGGGGGACGAGGGGTGATCGGGAACTCGCGGCGTCATCGCCTGTAGGCATCCGACGGATCGCCAGCGACCACTCAGACGGAGCGGACTCGTGAAGATCGGAACGGCTCGCGAAAAGCTCTCGATCGTCCTCTGCGCGGCCCTCCTCGCCGCCTGCGGGCGTCCGCAGGCGCCGCCGAAGCCGGCGGACGGCGACGCGATCCCGCACCTGGGGCCGCCGGGGGCGGCGGCGAGCCTCTTCCCCGCCCCGTCGCGGCCGGTGGCCGACATCGTCACCGACACGTGGTCGAGCGAGGACACGCGCGACCGCGCGGGGGAGGCGGACACCGTGATGCGGCTCCTGGAGGTGCGCCCGGGGATGCGCGTGGCCGACGTGGGCGCGGGGAGCGGCTACTACACGGTGCGCGTCTCGCCCGTCGTCGGCCCCGGCGGGCGGGTGATCGCGCAGGACATCGTGCCGCGCTACCTGGAGCGCTTGCGCGGGCGCGTCCGGCGCGAAGGGCTGGCGAACGTCACGCTGGCGCTCGGTGAGCCGCACGACCCGCGGCTCCCGCGCGCCTCGGCCGACCTCGTCCTCCTGGTGCACATGTACCACGAGGTCGAGCAGCCGTACGCCTTCCTCCACAACCTCCGCCCGGCGCTCCGCGAGGGCGGCCGCGTGGCCGTCGTCGACCTCGACCGCCCCACCCACCGCCACGGCACCCCGCCCGCGCTCCTCCGCTGCGAGATGGAGGCGACCGGCTACCGGCAGAGCGCCTTCCACGACCTGGGCCCCGAGAGCGGCTACCTCGCCGTCTTCACCCCCACCGGCACGGCGCCCCGCCCGGCCGACGTCCGCGCCTGCCCTGCGGCGTCGTCCACCGCGAGGTCGCCGACGACCCCGCGCGACTCCGCCCGCCGATGACGGACGGTGTGACCAATCACTCCCCGGACCGACAGCCGTGACCGATCCTCGTAAGCCCGCGCACCACGCGCCGGACGGCACCTACCGCATCCCCTGGTCCCTCGAAGTCGCCGACGAGCGCGGCGGCGGGGGGCTTCTCCGCTGGCAGTGGGAGCGGCTGACGACGAAGCAGGCGCCCAACCCGAAGCCCGGGCAGCTCCCCCTCGCCACGCCCGACGTCGCCCGGCCGCGGGCGGAAGGGGGCGAGGTGCGCGTCACCTGGGTGGGGCACGCCACCTTCCTGGTGCAGATGGGCGGCCTCAACCTCCTCACCGACCCGGTGTGGAGCCTCCGCGCCTCGCCGACGCAGTGGATGGGGCCGAAGCGCTTCGTCCCCCCGGGAGTCGACTTCGACGACCTCCCGCCGATCGACGCCGTCCTCCTCTCGCACGACCACTACGACCACCTCGACGAGCCCACCGTGCGGCGCCTCCGCGACCGCTTCGGCGAGGGCCTGCGCTGGGTGACGCCGCTGGGGTATCGCGACTGGCTCGCCGCGCGCGGGGCGCGGAGCGTCGCCGAGCTCGACTGGTGGGAGGAGACGGAGCTCGAAGGCGGGAACAGTGGAAGCGTGCGCGTGGTCTGCGCCCCCGCCCAGCACTGGACGCGGCGCACGCTGCGGGAGCTCAACACGCGCCTCTGGGCCTCGTTCGCGCTCCATTCCGGCGACGGACGCCGGCTCTACTTCGGCGGAGACAGCGGCTACTTCGCGGGGTACCGCGACCTGGGGGCGCGGCTGGGGCCTTTCGACGCCGCGCTGATGCCGGTGGGCGCCTACGAGCCGCGGTGGTTCATGCGCCCCGCGCACATGAACCCCGAGGAGGCCGTGCGCGCGTACGGCGACCTCGGCGGGCGCGGCGCCCTGGTCGCCATGCACTGGGGCACCTTCCGCCTCACCGACGAGGACCCGCTGGAGCCCCCCGTCCGCCTCCGGGAGGCGTGGCGCGCCGCCGGACACCCGCCCGGCGACCTCCACGTCCTCCGCCACGGGGAGACGCTCGTCGTGCGAGACGCCTCCCGGTGACGGACGCGCGTCAGGGGCGCGAGACGCCGCCTGGGCTCTCGGTGCCGCCCGTCCCCGAGGCGGGGGGGACGCCCTGCGCCGACCCCGCGGGGCCCTCCTCCGAGGTGGAGTTGGCGGGCGTCGTGGGCGACGGGTTCGAGTCGGCCGGCGCGGGGTAGACCGTCCCCTGGGGCGGCGGCGGCTCCACCGGCGCGGCCACCCCCTTCGCCAGCGAGTCCTGGAGCGTCGGGGCGGCCTCCGAGCCGCCGCCCTCGGTCTCGTCGGCGTCGTTGTGGTCTCCCGCGCCGTCGCACGCGGCGGCGGCCAGGGCCAGCGCCAGCGCGGCGCTCGTCAGCGTCTTCTTCATCTCTCCTCGGGTCTTCCGTCGTCCATGTCTCCTGCGATGGGTGCGGTGCACCCCGGCATCCGCCGTACCACCGCGCGCCCAGCGGGCGCGCAGGGGGTCCGTGACGCCGGAGACGGGCGCCCGGCATCCGTTTGGGGCCGATCGTCCCGAACCGCTTCCGAACCCCTTGCGGCATCGGCCGTTGCTGCCCATACATAACGGCCGGAACCCCGGCGGTGCCGGTCCCCTCCTCACCCCTCTCGTCGCGGCGGCCGCGCGAAAGCGCATTCGCCGGGACGGCTTCGCGACCGCAATGGCCAAGCATCCGCCCCTCACCGACCGCGACCTCTTCGACGTCGAGGCCCTCGCGTGCGACGCCACCCCGGGCCCCTGGGAGGCGCACACCGTCCTCGACTTCCAGACCGGCGAGAGCTCCCGCGTGGTGGCCCACAACCCGCCCGGCTCCGACGAGTACGTCTACGTGGTCGACCGCGACGGCGAGATGTCGGAGGAGGACCAGCGCTACATCGCCTCCCTCCACCCCGACGCGGCGCTCCGCCTCGTCCGCGAGATCCGGCGGCTGCGTCGGGTGGAGGAGCGGTACGAGTCGCTCTGCTCGGTCCTCCAGCACCTCAACGCCTTCCTCGAGCGGCGCGGGCTGGTGACCCAGGCCCAGCGCTTCGTGGAGGTCCGCGCCCAGCTCGAGCGCATCCACCCCGAGGCCCTCGAGGGGGGCGGCGGGGACGCGGCGCCCGCGCGCCCGGGCGCGGTCTCGCTCGTCTGACGCTACCCGCGGGGGTGCCCTTTCCGGCGCCCCCGCTTTCGCAGGCACCGGCCCCGCGCGGCCCCGTCCGCGCTCCTTTTCCGCAACCCGCCGCACCGCATGTCGTCCGCGCGCGCCATCCGCCTCCCCGACCGCTTCTACCTCCCCCGTCTCGACGCCGACGGGCGCGAGGTGCGCGACGTCATGCCCTGGGAGGGCGCGGTGAGCTACGCCACCGACGGCGAGCGGCTGGGGGTGCAGTTCGACGACGGCTCGGTGGCCTGGCTCGGCCGCGGACCGCTGGCCGACGACGGCACCCCGCCCGACCCGGCCGCCGCCCTCCGCGAGGACTTCGACGGCGTCGACTTCGACGCCCTCGTCGAGGGGATCCGCTCGTACATGGACCTCCACCCGATCCTCAAGACCGTCTGGAGCGACGACCTCCGCGCCCTCGACGCCCTCCGCGCCCGCGCCCCCCGCCCCGCCGAGGGCGCGCCGTAGCCGCGGCGAATCGGAGATCGCCGCCCGAACGAAGGGGCGGCCCCACGGCGGGGC
>DATACF010000017.1:0-8522 GCA_036259235.1 Longimicrobium sp.
GGCGGCGGCGCGCTGGAGCGGGTGGACTCGGTCGCGGCGCTGGGGGAGGCGGACTCGCTGGAGACGACGCGGGTGCACGAGGTCTTCGTGGCGGACGGCGGCGTGCAGGTCGCCGCGCACGACTCGCGGGTGTCCGAGGCGCGGCTGGCGTTCTTCCGCCTGGGGGCGGACGGGCGGCTGGCGTACCGCTACGGCTACCGCCTCCGCGCGGGGCCCGGCCTCCACAACGGCGAGCACCGGGTCCGCCAGGCCGGCGGCGGGAAGCTCGCCTTCTACGACCGGCTCTTCATTCCCCGCACCGGCGACACCCGCGTCGCCGCCGCGCTCCCGGCCCTCCGGCGGGAGGGCGCGCCGATCGAAGCCCTCCGCCCCCTCGTCACGCCGGGGCGCCTCCACCGCCCGGCCTTCCCGGTGGAGTGGCACCACGACCCCGTCATCCACGCCGTCACCGTGTGCGAGCCGGGGGACGACGGGGTGGAGTGCCAGGCGACCGCCCTCTACGCTCCCAAGGGCGACGTCGCCCACCTCTCGCCCCGCGCGGCGTACGTCTGGGGCGAGCACTACGACGCGCTGGCGGACGAAGAGGAGGAGGAGGACGACGACGAAGACGACGAGGAGGAGCCGTACCAGCCCAACCCGAAGGTCCTCTACCGGCTCCCGCTCGACGGCTCGCCCGCGGCCGCGGTGCTCGTGAGCGGCAATCCCCGTGACGACCGGTCGATCACGGAAACCGGGGACGGGCACGTGAGCGTCTTCGTCCTCCACGACGGGTGGACCCGGGCGTCGCACTCGCGCCTGCCCGTTCCCGCGCTCCTCCGCGTGGCCCCGGGCGACTTCGGCGACGGGCGCGGCACCGTGCCCCGCGCGCGCTTCCGGATGGTACCGAACTTCCCCGGCCCCCGCCACAACCGGTTCGTGGGCGGCTGGCTCACCTACGGCAACCGCCCCCTCGACGCCTACGCCGCCTCCACCGGCCTCTTCCAGCAGGTCCGCCCCGGCGAGCTGGGCGTGGGCGCCCTGCGGGCGGACGGCGGCGGGGAGCCGGCGTGGCTCCCCGTGGGGCGGGGGGTGGAGGGGCTCGCGCCGGCCGGCGAGCGCGCGGCGCTGGTCCTGTGCAGCTGCCGCGACGCGCTCCAGATCGCCCTCCTCCGCCTGGGCGAGGCGCCGCGCCTCACCGGGTGGGTCCCGCGCGCCGGGGTGGGGCACTGGGAAGGCGAGGTCCTCGGCGTGGCGTACCGCGAGGACGGCCCCGACGCGGGGCTCGTCGGCCTCCCCGTCGGCTTCTCCCCCGAGCCCTTCTACTGGCGCGCCACCGCCGCCGCCTTCTTCCGCCACGAGGGCGACACCCTCCGCTCCTTCGGCGAGCTCCGGGTCCGCGGCGACCCCGCCGGCAACCGCGACGTCGTCCCCTTCTTCGCCCACGGCCGCGTCTTCGCCCTCCTGGGCGGCGACCTCGTCGAGGCCGCGGAGGAGGGCGACCGCGTGCGCGAGACGCGGAGGATCTCGCTCCCGTAAGCTTTCCCTGAGCTGCAGGTCTCCCACAGGGGACACAGGGGGCACGGAGGGAGCTTCCGTTCGCGCCGGAGCCCCCTCTGTCCCCCTGTGCCCCCTGTGATACGCGTTCCCTGGACGGACTGTGCGGAGCCGGCGCTGAGAGGCAGTCGCATCCGGGAGAGGAACGCCCGCGCTCCACCGTGGAGCCAGAGGCGGAGATGAGCATCGAGATTTTTTCGAAGAGGCCCCTTCGGTCCTGCCTCCGGTCGATCCGCGCCCGCCCGCCGCGTCCGCGCCCTCAAGGATCGCAAACCACGTCATCAGGAGGGGCCGGCGCGGAAGCCGGCCCCCGCTCCACATCCCCCGATCACGCAGTTGGCACGGCCTGGGGCGAGCACGAGACACCGAGCGTGGGCGAGATCGATCGCACGATCCGATGCGAGATCGGTATGGGAGACCAAAAACGAGGGCCGCCCGCGCACGGATGCGGGCGGCCCTCGTCCGGTGTTCAGGGAGCGGAGGCTACGACTGCGAGGCCTGCGCGGGGTCGCCGACGATCCCCGGCACCTGGATCTTCTTCGACGCCGCCGTCGTCGAACCGGTGGGGAGCGTGCTGTAGCTGTAGAAGGTCGAGCTCAGCTGCGCGAACGGGCTCTGGAAGTAGTTGGTGATCGCCCCGCCGAGCGACTGCGCCACCGCGGCGGCCGCGATGACCCCCGTCTCCAGCGCGTTCTCGACCCACCCGCCCAGGAAGCCGATGCTGTCGCCCGCCAGGTAGACCCCCGTGTCGGACGCCGTCCCCGCCTTCTGGAAGTCGTAGAAGAGCGACTGCACGTACGGGTCCTGTCCCGGCTGGTTGAGCTTGAACGCCCCGAAGAAGTACGGGACGCTCTGCCAGTCGATCACCTGCGTCGTCCCCGCGTCCACGCTCTCGGCCACCACCGCCGCCAGCCCGGGCGAGATCGTGTTCAGGTCGCCGAGGAGGAGGCGGAGGCGCGCCTGCGGGTCGGTGAAGGTCTGCTGCTTCACCGAGTCGTCGGCCCAGGTGTAGCTGAAGAGGAGCGCCCCCGTCCCGGCCGGCGCCTGCGGGTAGACGAGCGTGTAGAAGTTCCGCAGGATGGTGTCGCCCACCACGTTGCGCGGCCAGTCCTGCCCGCCCGGCGACGGCTGGTCCCAGAACGCCGACGTCTCCACGAACACCTTCGACGAGTTCTCGAGGTGGAGCCGCCGGACCGCGTCGGCCACCGGCTCGGCCAGCGGGTACCCGTTCGCGCTGAAGCCCATCCCCATCGTCAGCTCCATCGACCGGTGCGACGTCGCCACCACCACCCGGTCGAAGGCCCGCTGCGAGCCGTCGCCGAAGTCGAGCGTCACCGGGCCGCCGGCCGCGGCGATCGACGTGACCGGCATGTTCGTCACGACGTGGTTCCGGAGGTAGTCGATGGACCCGTCGGGAAGGGTGACCGGCTGGTTGAGGAAGCCGGCGACGATCGACTCCGTCCCCGTCGGGAGCGCGTGCTGGTTCGAGTCGACCGCGTTGATCGAGAAGCGGAGGATGTCGAGGAAGCAGATGGGGAAGAGCGGGCCCATCCCCCCGAACCCCGTTCCCAGCGCCCCGTAGAACTCGAAGTCGACGTCCGACCACTGCGTCCCCCCCGGCGCGTTGGGGTCGGTGAAGATCCGCACCATCGCCTCGTACAGCGTCGAGTTCGCGAAGGCGTCGATGTACGCCTGCCACGCCTGCTGGATCTGCGGCGCGTTCCCCTGCGGGTCGCTCGCCAGCCACCCGGTGATCGTGTTGGGCGCCACCAGCGAGATCGTCCCGTCGGCGCTGGCGAAGCCGTCGTCGAGGAGGGCGTTCCACCCGTTGCTGGTGACGGTGTAGCTGGGCGGGAGCTGGTTGTCGCTGCTGTCAGGGTCGTAGACGTACGTCTGGCTCTGGAAGGCGATGTAGGTGAGGTTCACCCCGGGGTCGGGGAAGGCGTCGGGGTCGAAGACGATGTTCGACGCGCCCGAGGCGTTGAAGATGTCGGCGTAGTAGTGCAGCACCCGCTCCGACGGGGTGAAGCGCATCGCCCCCATCTCGAAGAGGTTCCCGTCGCCCGTGCTCGACGGCGAGGCGAAGAGCCGGCCGCCGATCCGGTCCCCGGCCTCGTAGACGGTCACGCTCACCCCGGTCCGGAGCAGCTCGTACGCCGCCGCCAGCCCGGCGCCGCCGGAGCCGATCACGGCCACGCCGAACTGCGACGGGTTGTAGATGTCCGCGATGGCGTGCCCGCTGTTCTGCAGCCACGCCACGTAGTCCATCGTCGGCGTGTCGACGTAGGTCTGTGGGGTCGGCGGCGCCGTGGTCTGGAAGGCGCTCTTCGGCGAGGTGCGGCGGGCGTTGGCGACGACGGGCATGGCACTCCTCCTGGGAAGGGCGGGCGGGGGAAGTCTCCGGGATCTGCTACGTGGATGCGTGGCAGCGTGCAGGGAGGAACCCCAATTATGCGCCGCTCCGCCCCGGCCGCAAGGCTCGCGTTTGCCCCCGGGGCGCCCGGGGGCGAGATTGCGCGCGCCCGCGAAACGCGCGGGGGCGCGACGATTCCCCAGGGGGACACGCACGGTGGCGACGACGGACGGACACGGGGGAGGGCAGCCGCTCGACGCCCTCCTGGAGCTCCTCGACCTGGAGCGGCTGGAGCTGAACCTCTTCCGCGGGCAGAACCGCGACATCGGCTCGGGGCGGGTCTTCGGGGGGCAGGTGCTGGCGCAGGCGCTGGTGGCGGCGGGGCGGACGGTGGAGGGGCGGAGCGCGCACTCGCTCCACGGCTACTTCATGCTCGCCGGCGACGTGCGCACCCCCATCGTCTACCAGGTCGACCGCATCCGCGACGGGAAGAGCTTCACCACCCGGCGGGTGCTGGCCATCCAGGAGGGGCGCGAGATCTTCACCATGACCTGCTCCTTCCAGGTCGACGAGGAGGGGATCGAGCACGGCGCCGCCCTCCCCGCCGTCCCGCCGCCGGAGGCGCTCCCCCGCGAGCTCGACCTCGTCCGCGCCATGGCCGACCGCGTCCCCGCGCCGCTCCGCCCCGTCTACACGCAGGACCGGCCGATCGACTTCCGCCCCGTGGCCCCGGTCGACCCCTTCGCCCCGGACCGGCGCCCGCCCTTCAAGCACGTCTGGTTCCGCGCCGAGGGCGCCATGCCCGATTCTCCCATCCTCCACCAGGCCGTCCTCGCCTACGCCTCCGACTACGGCCTCCTGGGGACGGCGCTCCTCCCGCACGGCCTCTCGTTCATGATGCGCGGCCTCCAGGCGGCCTCCCTCGACCACGCCGTCTGGTTCCACCGCCCCTTCCGCGTCGACGACTGGCTCCTCTACGCCACCGACTCCCCCGCCGCCGCCGCCGCCCGCGGCTTCACCCGCGGCTCCCTCTTCACCCGCGACGGCGTCCTCGTCGCCTCCACCGTCCAGGAAGGCCTCCTCCGTCTGCGGCGCGAGGAGTAGGAGACCTCGGGTTCGCCCGGAGGAGACCCATTGCGTCGTGCTGTTTGTACAATTAGCTTTGGATTCGACGCGTGGGTATTGGCTTTCCTCCGGTCCGGCTCGGTCTTCGCGATGTCCAGCGCCTTCTACAAGGAGCTCTACACAGCCGAGTGGGAGAGGATGGATCAGCTGCAGGCCGCGGCGAGCACGCCGATCACGGTGCTCACGCTGCTCGGCGGCGGCCTGGTGGTCCTGGCGAAGAGCCTGGATTCCTCGGATCCACGGTTCCTGGTGCCTTTCGCGATTTTCTGCGTGACCGCGCTCGTCTTCGCCTGTGCATCCGCATACTGTCTGGTGCGCTCCCTGAACGGGCACGAGTACGAGCGCATCCCCCATGCTTCGCAGCTGGCGGTCTACGAAGCGGAGCTGAAGAGGTATCATCGGCGGGTGGGTACGCCGTGGCTCGCGGAGCCCGCGTCCGAGGCGTTCCTGGCGGAGAAGTACGTCCTGGCGGCGGACCGCAACGCGGTGAACAATATCGATCGGGGTGAGTACCTTCATAAGGCGAGTCGGCGGCTCGTGTACGCGCTGTGCTTCACGGCGTTGGCGGCCATCCCCGTCTCGATCCATGTGAAGGTCACCCCGGAAAAGCCGCAGCAGATCCGGATCGTCAACCCGAGGAGCGAGCCCGTGTCCAATCGAAAGAACTCTGCTCCGGCGCAGCCCGGACCGCACGCCGGGACGCCTCCCGCGGGCCAGAACGGGGCTCCTCAGCCCCCCACACCCCCGGCCAACTTCATCGTCAGGACCGGCCTGAAGATCCCGCCGACCCGCGACCAGGTCCTCCGGGGCGCGCTGAACCGCTCCTGAAACGACCAGGGCCGGCGCCGCCTTGATTTTCCGGGCCGGGCCTGGTATCTTCTCGTGCTGCCCCCGAAACCGGGGGCAGCGCTGTTTTTCAGACCTGCCCCGTGCGCACCGGCGCGGGGCCTCATGTCCAAAGGAAGGTGACTTTGCGGGACTACGAGATCGTGTACATCTTCCACCCGTCGCTCGACGAGGAGAAGGTGAACGAGAAGCTCGACCGGTACCACGGGCTCCTGACGGGAGACCACGGCGGCGCGGTGAGCGAGGTCGACCACTGGGGGCGGCGCCAGCTCGCCTACGCGGTGGAGGACCAGACCAGCGGCTACTACGTGGTGGCGCACTTCGCCGCCCCATCCGAGACGCTGCCGGAGTTCGAGCGCCTGCTCAAGCTCGACGAGGAGCTGCTCCGCTACCTGGTGGTCGTCAACGAGGGTGACCTCGCCACGACCCCCGTCCCGCCGCAGCCGAAGCGGGACGAGGAAGAAGACGGCCCCGGAGAGGAGGAGTAACCACGATGCGCTCTTCGCGTAAGGCCTGCCCCATCTGCGAGCTGGCGGCCCGTACCATCGACTACAAGGACGAGCGGACCCTGTCGCGCTTCGTCACCGAGCGCGGCAAGATCCTGCCGCGCCGCATCAGCGGGATGTGCGCCCGCCACCAGCGCCAGGTCGGCACCGCCATCAAGCGGGCCCGCTACCTGGCCCTGCTGCCCTACATCGCCGGCTTCGAGTCGTAAGGAGGACTAAAGCCATGCAGGTCATCCTTCGGCAGCGCGTCGAGAACCTGGGCGACGCCGGCGAGATCGTCGACGTCAAGCCCGGCTACGGCCGCAACTTCCTGATTCCCCAGGGGCTGGCCTACGAGGCCAGCGAGGCGAACAAGCGCCGCCTGGACGCCGAGCACGCCCGCGCCGCCGCCGCCGAGGCGGCGACGATGTCGGAGGCGCAGCAGCGCGCCCGCCAGATCGAGGGGATCTCGCTGACCTTCCACGCCCGCGCGGGCCAGGAAGGGAAGCTCTTCGGCTCCATCACCTCGGCCGACATCGCCGAGAAGCTGGCGGAGCAGGGGGTCGAGATCGACCGCCGCCAGATCGAGCTCGAGGAGCCCATCAAGGCCCTCGGCGTCACCAGCGTCCCGGTGCGCCTGCATCCGCAGGTCCGCCCCGAGATCAAGGTGTGGGTCATCCAGGAAGGCTGAGGCGCTTCGCTCCAGCCCTTCCACGAAAGGCGGCTCCGCGGCGCGGGGCCGCCTTTCGTTTTGTGAGTCCTGAGTCCCCAAGTGCCAAGTTCCCAGTGCCAAGTGCCCAGGCTCGCACTCACGCACTCACGCACTCACGCACTCACGCACTCACGCACTTTCGTACCTTACGCATGGTCCCTAACTTGCGCGATGCACGCGGGACCGAACCGAGCCGGAAACAGGAGACCGAAGCCCGAATGAGCACCACTTCCGTCGCGCCCTCGTCGCTCGATCTGCCCCGCGAGGTGGCGCGCGCCGCGGACCTCCTCTTCGACCGCAAGGCGCTCGACGTCACCCTGCTGGACCTGCGCAAGATCTCCAGCGCCACCGACTACTTCCTGATCGCCAGCGGCACCAGCGACACGCACGTGGCGGCCATCGCCGACAACCTGGTCGACGAGCTGAAGAAGGAGGGCGTCCGTCCGATCAACGTCGAGGGCGCGCGCGAGGGACGCTGGGTCCTGATCGACTACTTCGACTTCGTGGTCCACGTCTTCCACCCCGCCGCCCGCGAGTTCTACCAGCTCGAGCGCCTCTGGGGCGACGCGCCCACGCACGCGCTGGAACCCAGTGCGTGAGTGCGTCAGTGCGTGAGTGCGTGAGTGCGCTTCCGCTCCGTCGCGCGTCCCGGCATGGGCGCTCGCGAGGGAGCCGAAGCGCACTCACGCACTGACGCACTTCCGCACTGGTTGTTTCGACAGTAACTTCCGCGCCAGTCGTCCACTTCCGGCACGTCCTCCCCGAGGTCCATGACCGAGTCCGCCACGGCCACCGGCTATCCGGGACGCAAGCTGCCGCCGCCCACGTTCTTCGACCCGTCGTTCGAGCGCGTCCCCGTGGCGGCGGACTTCGACGACGCGCACCCCGGGCCCGTCATCCTCCTCTACGACCCCGCGGCCGACCGGCGGTGGGTCGCCGACGCGGCCATCGCGCTCGCCACCGGGTGGACCTCCGGGGGGCGGCGGACCGTCCTCGCCGACCTCTCGCTGGAGGACCCGCTCCTCCACGAGCGGATCGGGATGGGGAACATGGAGGGGATCGTCGACATCTTCCTCTACGGGGCCTCGCTGGCGCGCAGCGCCCGCCCGGTGCCGGGGCGCGGCTTCTACCTGATCACCGCGGGGACGTACACCGACGACGCCGGGGCCATCTTCCGCCACCCGCGGTGGGAGAAGATCGTCGCCGGCTTCCGCGAGGCGCAGGCGTCGCTCCTCCTCTTCGTCCCCACCGACGCGCCCGACCTCCTCTCGGTGGGGCACTGGGCCGAGGACGTCATCGTCCTGGGCGCCCACGACGACGAGGAGCTCCTCCGCTCGGTCCTCCTCCAGGGATTCTCGGTGCGCGCGTGGCTCACCCCGCCCGTCCCCGGGGGCGCCCCGGCCGCGCCGCCTCCCCCCTCGCCCGCCGCGCGCTTCCCCGACCCGGAGCCGGTGCCGCCGTGGAAGGC
>DATACF010000018.1:0-1850 GCA_036259235.1 Longimicrobium sp.
GCTTACCGACGCGCAGCGCGAGCGACCTTTCTGCGCGGGCGGCGCCCCCCTGATCACCGCCGACGCGCAGCGCGAGCGACCTTTCTGCGCGGGCGGCGCCCCCCTGATCACCGCCGACGAGATGCGCGCCTGGGACCGCCACGCCATCGACGAGCGCGGCATCCCCGGGCGGGTGCTGATGGAGGCGGCCGGCCGCGCCGCCGCCGAGGTCGTCGAGCGCCTGTACCCGGAGGGTCGCGTAGTCGCGGCCGTCGGCGGCGGCAACAACGGCGGCGACGCCCTGGTCTGTCTCCGCACGCTGGCGGCGCGCGGCCGCGAGGTCGCCGCGGTGCAGGCCGGGAGCGCCTTCCCCGACCGCGCACTCCTGCACGGTTGGGAACTGGAATCCCATCCCGCGGAACGCGCGGAAGCCGCGTTCCGCGGCGCCGCCGTGGTGCTGGACGGGATCCTGGGGACCGGGGCCGAGGGCGCGCCCCGCGCCCCGGCGGCCGCGGTGATCGAGGCGATCGCCGCCTCCGGCCGTCCGGTGGTCGCCCTGGACGGCCCGTCCGGGGTGGACATGACCACCGGGGAGGCGCCCGGGGCCGCCGTCCGCGCCGACGTGACCGTGACCTTCGGGGCGCCGAAGCGGGGGCTCCTCCTCTTCCCGGGCCGCCGCTTCGCCGGCCGCGTCGTCGCGGTGGAGATCGGCTTCCCGCCGCTGGCGCCCGAGCGTGCGGGTGCGCGGGTGGTCACCGGCGCATGGGTGCGCGCACGCCTCCCCGTGGTCCCCCCGGACGCGCACAAGGGGACGCTGGGCACCGTGGTCGCCGTCGCGGGGCGGAGCGGGGTGGCGGGAGCCGCGGTGATGGCGGCCATGGGCGCGCTGCGCGCCGGGGCGGGGATGGCGCGCGTCGTCTCGCACGCCGACAACCGCCTCGTGATCCAGCAGGCCGTCCCCGAGGCGCTCTTCACCGACCGCGCCTCCGCGGAGCTGGACGCCGCGCTGGAGCGGGCCGACGCCGTCGTGGCGGGGCCGGGGATGGGGACCGGCGACGCGGAGCTGGAGCTGCTGCGTCGCATCGCCCGGCGCGGCGACGCGCCGCTCCTCCTGGACGCCGACGCGGTGACGCTGCTCGCCCGCGAGCCGGAGTTCCGCGCGGAGGTCCGCGGCCCGCTCCTCCTCACCCCCCACCCGGGCGAGGCGTCGCGCCTCCTGGGCCGTCCCGTCCGGGAGATCACCGCCGACCCGTTCGCCGCCGCCGCCGAGATCGCCGCCCGCTTCGAGTGCGCCGCCATCCTGAAGGGCACCCCCTCCCTGGTCGTCGCCCCCGGAGAGCCCGCGCTGGTGAGCGTCGCCGGCCACTCCGGCATCGCGACCGGCGGCATGGGCGACACGCTCTCCGGGGTCGCCGGCGCACTGCTGGGGATGGGCTGCTCCCCGCGCGACGCGGCGGCGATCGGTCTCTTCCTCAGCGGCCGCGCGGCCGAGATCGCCGGCCGCGGCCGCTCGCTCCTCCCCCGCGACGTCGACGCGGCCCTTCCCGACGCGTACGCCTCGCTTGAGACCGTGGAGCGGTCGGACCTGCCCGGGGTGGTCTTCGACCTGCGCGCGGCGTACTGAGTGACCCCCTCCCCCCGGCCCCTCCCCGCAAGGGGGAGGGGGAGAACTGAACCGGCCGTCCTCACCCGGCCCGCTTGGCTCGCCACCCTCTCCCAATTCTGGGAGAGGGGATCGGGGGAGTTCGGTGCGCGGCTGGGTTGCGGTGCGTTGCGGTCGGGAGCGGGGCTGGTCTCCGGAAAGAGTAATGCACTCCCACCCCACCACTCCCCCAACTCTTTCCTCCGACCAGCCCCACTCCCTCCCTGTC
>DATACF010000019.1:0-2627 GCA_036259235.1 Longimicrobium sp.
GGCGCGCGCCCGCGCCGACGTGGGCCGCGCGCGCCGCGCCGGGGACGCCGGGGCGCTGGCGGACGCCCGCGCGCGGGTGCACGAGGCCAAGGTGGCGCTGGGAGAGCGGGGCCCCGTCTGGTGGGACGACGGCGCGCCGGACCCCAACCGCCGGATGGTCAGGAACACACCCTACCGCGACTGGCTCGACGCGCTGGCGGCACGAAAGGACGTCACTTGACGAAATCCTCCATCGAGATCGCCACGGACGGGAACGACCGCAGGACTTGTCGGTCGGCAGTGACAAGCTGAACGCCGAGATCCTGGGCGAGGTGGACGAACTCGCAGTCATAGGCGCTCCGCCCCGACTGGTCCGCGAGCGCGAGAACGGGATCGGATTCCACCTGGTACTCGTTCCCGTGGAGCAGCGCTTCGGCCTCCCGCATGTAGCGTAGCGCGTCCGCGAGCGAGAAATGCTTCTGCCGAAGGTACAGCGCGAGGATGTTGCGGAACTCGCTTCGCCAGAGCACCGGCGCCGCCCACGCGGGATCCCGCCTGAGGACCGCTTCCGCCTGCGGAGTCTGGCCGCCCCGGATCACGAGATACGCGATCAGGTTGAAGTCCGCCACGATCACGGACGCCCCTCCTCTCGGGCCTGCCGCAACAGCTCGTCCGTGAGCGGCGGCAACGGCACACGCCTCTGCAGGTCGTGCAGCCGGGCGAGGAACGCCTCCGGGTCCACCGGCATACGGCCGACAGAGCGCTCCAGCCGGTGAACCACTTCGCTGTTCAGGCTGCGGCGGTTCGCCTCGGCACTACGGCGGAGGCGCTTCAGGAGATCGTCGGGAATTCCCTTGATGGTCAAACTCGGCATGACGCCCTCCATGGTTGCGAAATGGAACCACGCAGGAAGCTATTCGAGAATCATGCACGCTTCAAGAGGGCGACCGACTCTGATCCCCGAACGCTACGCCGCCTGGAGGCGGAGGCCGAGCCAGAAGGTGACGCGGCGGCGAGGGCGCGGGCGGTGACGGATTCCAGCGGGAGGGCGATGACGAAGAGGATGGGGGTGCGGGCGTGGCCCGGGAGGGCGCGGAGGGCCCGGCAGGTCTCCACCCGGTCGAGGCCGGGGGTGCCGACGTCGAGGAGGAAGGCGCCGGCCGCCGCCCCGCCGCGCGCCCAGTCGAGGAGCGCCTCGCCGCCGGGGAAGGCTACCGCTCGTCGGCCAGGCGCCGGCGCCAGAAGCCGGCGGCGCCGCCCAGGAGCTCCTCGGTGAAGCGGATGCCGAAGGTGGCGAAGAAGCCCTGCCCGCCGGCCGCCGCGAAGTCGGGGTCGCGCAAGCTCCCGAAGCGGTAGCCGGCCTCCACCTCCAGGTTCCGCATCACCCCCAGGAGGAGCGACGGCGCCAGGTTCCACCGCGGCTCGCCGCCCTCCGCGAGGAGCATCCGCCCGTCGAGCCGCGCCCGGAGGGGGCCGCGCACGTCCTGCTCGGCGCGGAGGCCGGTGTAGTGCGCCAGCGTCGCCAGGGGCTCGCCGCCGGCCACGGTGTCGCCGCCCACGGTGGCCCAGCGCACGGCGTAGCGGGCGAAGAGGTCGGTGTGCGCCCCCGGCTCCCACACCGCGTCGGTGGCGCCGATCAGCCGGCGCTGGTCGCCCGCGACGCCCAGGAGCCCCCCGCCCAGCGGGCTCAGGGTGCGCCGCCACTCGACCTTGGCGAGGACGTTGAGCGCGTCGTTGCTCACCGGGCGCATGGCCAGCGCCACCAGCGAGCGGTCGCGGCGGGTGAGCTGGCTCCCGCGGGGGGTGGGGACGTCGTCCTGGAGCCAGTCGTGGCGCGTCAGCAGCGCCGCCCCGCGCCCCAGCGGCGCGTCGCCCGCCAGGTCGAAGCGGTACCCCCGCCCCAGCGACCCGTCGTGCGTCTCGGCGCGGACGGAGAAGCGCGCCGCGCTGTCGGACGGGAGGTACTGGACGCCCGCGCTCGCCGCCCACCGGTCGCGCTCCGGCGTGGCGAAGGGAAGCGCGCGGACGGGGTCGAGGAGCGAGGTGCGGTCGAGCCCGAAGCGGCGCTCGTAGCTCCCGTCGAGGCGCCACGCGCCCGCCATCGTCAGCCGCGGGCTCCACCCCAGGACCGCCGAGTGCGAGGCGCGGCCCAGGTCCGCCCGCTCCACCCCGCCCCACACCGACCCGCCCAGGAGCCCGTCGCCGCGGACGTTGAAGGTGGTGAGCGCGTACGACGAGTCGCCGCGCCCCACCCACCGGCGGACGCCCTCCAGCCGCACCCCCTCCATCACCCGGTACGAGAGCCCGGCGCCCACCTGGTCGGGGCGGACCGCCGCGCCGGGGCCGTCGGGCTCCGAGAGGGCGCGCGTCCCCTCGAGCCAGAGGTCCATCCGCGGCGACACCGACATCGTCACCTTCCCCACGGCCGAGGAGGAGGAGCGGTCGCCGTGCGCGTCGGTCGAGACGCCCCCCTCGGCCACCAGGGGGCGCCCGCCCACCGTCTGCTCGGCGCGGAGGCGGGTGCTCTGGCGCTCGACCTCGTAGCCGTCGAAGCGCTGGCGCTCGTGGGTGAGCCCCAGCCGCGTCTTCGCGGCCACGCGGAGGTCGCCCGCCAGGCGGAGCTCGGTGAGCCCGGCCGAGAGGCGCGG
>DATACF010000020.1:0-2829 GCA_036259235.1 Longimicrobium sp.
GCGGGGGAGCGACTCGGGGAGGCGGAAGAGGGCGACGGCGCCGTTGAGCGCCGCCAGCGCCGCCGCGCCCAGGAAGGGAGCGGCGGTGCCGAAGTGCGCCAGCCCGCCGCCGATGGCGGGGCCGAAGACGAAGCCGAGGCCGAAGGCGGCGCCGATCATCCCCATCCCCCGCGCCCGCCCGCCCGCGTCGGTGACGTCGGCCACGTACGCCTGCGCGACGCCGACGTTGGCCCCCGCGAAGCCGGCCAGCGCCCGCGCCGCGAAGAGGACCGCGAGCGAGGGGGCCAGCGCGGCGAGGAGGTACGACGCCGCCGAGCCGAAGAGCCCCACCAGGAGGACCGGGCGGCGCCCCACGCGGTCGGAGAGGCGCCCCCACCACGGCGCGAAGAAGAACTGCATCAGCGAGTAGACCGCCAGGAGCCACGCCACCGCCACCGGCCCCGCGCCGAAGGCCTCGGCGTAGAGGGGGAGGAGGGGGATGACGATCCCGAACCCGACCAGGTCCAGGAAGACGGTGACGAAGACGACCGCCAGCGGCGAGCGGGCCGCCGCGGGGCGGGGGCGCTCAACGGCCGAACGGGAGGCGCGTGAGGGTGCGAAGGTCGTTGATCTGCTCAAGAACGGACTTCTCTTTCTCGGTCGCGGGCGGCTCCGCCCCGGCCCTCGGGGCATGGAGGAGGTCGCGCACGTCCAATATCGACTCCAGGTACAGCTGGTCGCGGCGGAAGGCGAAGTCGAGCCGCGCCATCTCGGCCGTGTCGCCCGCCTCGGAGGCGCGGGCGTACGCCTCGCGGTAGAGCGACTCCAGGTTGGCGGCGATGTGCTCGCGCGGACGGGGCACGGCGGTCCTCCTCCTTCCTCGGTCGTCTCGGATACCCCTGAGGGGCGGGTAAGATACCCCCGCGGCGGGGGCGTGACAACGCGCCGCCGCCGCCCCATATTGCGCCCCTTCGGTTCTGTCTCGAAGGCCGGCGGACCGCCCCGCGGCGGACGCCCGCTCGCTCTGCAAGTGTCGATGCGGGAACGGTTTGTGCGTCCGCGCAACGGCCTTCGCTCCCGTCCACCTCCAGCCCCCGGAGGCATCGCTCATGAACGACGTGATCGAGACCGCCGACGCCCTCCACGCCAGCGCCAACCGGCTCTACTGGCACAGCAGCGACCCCGTCGAGGAGCTCGCGACGCGCCTGGGGATGAGCTGCCACGCCTTCCACGGCTCCATCCAGCCCGCCTCGGCGGGGGTGGAGTGCGCCGACTGCGGCGAGGGGATGGTGTTCGCCAACCGGGTGCACCGCGCGCAGGGGAGCGCGCACTGCCCCGCGTGCGGCGCCACCGCGACGGTCGAGGTCACCCCCGCGGCCGCGGCCGAGGAGGCTCCCGCTCCCCTCGCCGCGCCCCGCAAGCGCGACCTCCTCCGCAACTGGTTCCGCGACCTCTCGTACGTCCGCCCCCAGCGCGCCGCCATGATCGGCGGCGCCGCGGCCCTCGGCCTGGCGACGGCGCTGCTGGCGGGCGAGGTGGTGCGAGGCGGGCACTGAAAGAGAAGTCCTGAGTCCTGAGTGAACGACGCCGTTACTCAGGACTTAGCACTTAGGACGCAGGACTTTTTTCGCACTCACGCACTCACGCACTCACGCACTGGCCTCCCGTGGACGACCGCATCGAAGCCCTGAAGAAGATGGCGGAGTCGAAGCCCGACGACCCGCGGCCGCGCTTCGCCCTGGCGGTGGAGTACGAGAAGGCCGGGCGGTGGGAGGACGTCGTCGCCGAGCTGCGCGCGTACATCGGCGTCTGGGCCGACGAGGGGAACGCCTACGGCCGCCTCGGCCACGCCCTCCGCCAGCTCGGCCGCGACGACGAGGCGAAGGAGGCGTATCGCCAGGGCGTCGAGGCCGCCTACCGCTACGGCCACCCCACCATGGCCGGCGAGTTCGAGGAAGTGCTGGAGGGCTGGGACTGACTGCGGCCGATCCGCTCCGAGCCCCGCGCTGTCATTCCGAGCGGGGAGCGAGCGAGGAATCCAGCCCGCGCGCCGCGGAAGCTTCGAAGCGCGCCGGGCCCGCCCTCCGTCCCGCTCACCCCGGCGGAAGCGCGGCGGGGAGGATCGACGCGCGGCCGCGGACGAGGGCCTCGATCTCGAAGGCGATGGACTCGGGCGAGCGGCCGTCGGTGGGGACGGTGAGGTCGGCGAGGCGGTAGAGGGGCTCGCGCTCGGCGATCATCTCGGCGATCCGGGGGACGGGGTCGGCGAGGTCGCGGAAGGGGCGCTCGATGGTGTCGGCCATCAGCCGCCGCGCCGTCTCCTCCGGCGAGACGCGGAGCCAGACGGACAGCGTCCCCGGCCCCAGCACCTCCAGCAGCTCCGGCCGCGTGATCCACCCGCCCCCCGGCGCCAGCACCACGAACGGCGTCCGCGCCACCTCCTCCGTCAGCGCCCCCTCCATCTCGCGGAAGCGCTCCTCGCCCCCCTCGGCGATCACGTCGCGCACCGCGCGCCCCTCGCGCCGCTCGATCTCCACGTCGAAGTCCAGGAAGCGCCACTCCAGCCGCCGCGCCAGCGCCGCCCCCACGGTGCTCTTCCCCGACGTCATGTACCCCAGCAGCACCACCCGCACCGGCGGCGGGAGAAGCTCGGGGGCGGAGAAGCCGGGTTCGGTCATCGGGCGTTCGGCGGAGGATCGGGATCGGGGTCGCGAGACCGGGGTCGGCGCGGGCGGGCGAGCGCAGGATGCGGGCCGGATGGGCGCGCTGCGACCCGCCTCCCCGCATGCGGCGGGCTCCGCGGGCCCCCCTCCCCCGGCCCCTCCCCCCGCACGCAGGGGGCGTGCGGAG
>DATACF010000021.1:0-6001 GCA_036259235.1 Longimicrobium sp.
CCGCGAGACCGACGTCTCGCGGGGCGCCTGCGTTTTTGTCGTGATGGCCTACATGCTCCTCAGCCGCCGCCGCTTGGCCTCTTCGAGCACGCCCAGGGCCTGCTCGCGGGTGACGCTGGGGAAGTCCTCGAAGAACTCGGAGAGGGGATGATCGCCCGCGAGGTGGTCGATCAGGGTCTGGACGGGCACGCGCGTGCCGACGAAGACGGGGGTGCCGCCCATGATCTCGGACCGAACTTCTGGACCAGATGAACGAAGTCGATGTCCTTGGTCATGATCGTGGCGTTCGCCTCGCGGGCGGCGGCGAAGATCTCCGCATCCTCCGCATCGCGCAGGCCCAGCCACTTGACCGAGTATGCCTCGATCCCGAACCGCTCCGCGACCCAGGGCGCCAGAGCGGGCGAGATCTGGGCGTCGATCCAGAGGATCATGCCGCCAGCATCGGATGGCCGGGCTTCCGAGACGCGAACTGCAAGCAGGCGGTGATATCCTCCGGCTCAAGGTCGGGGAGGTCCGCCAGTACCTCCTCGCGGCTCAGCCCGGCGGCAAGCAGGTCGAGAACGTCCGTGACCCGAATACGCATGCCGCGGATGCAGGGGCGTCCGCCGCACTGCTTCGGGTTGACGGTAATTCGGTCGAAAATCTCGGCCATGGGCCAACCTTCCTCATCGCGTGTGTACGACCGGAGGTAAATGTACCCGTAACGACTGTCCAGCCCGACCCGCGTCGCCTACCCCCCGATCTGCCAGGCGACGTGGGGGAGCTCGGGGGCGATGAGGCGCTCCCAGGCGAGGCGGACGGCGGCGGGGGAGCCGGGGACGGAGAAGACCATCCGCCCGCGGTAGAGGCCGGCGGTGGCGCGGCTCAGCATGGCGGCGGCGCCCACCTGCTCCCACGAGAGCATCCGGAAGAGCTCGCCGAAGCCGGGGAGGGGGCGCTCGATCCGCCGGACGAGGACGTCGTAGGTGGTGTCGCGCGGCGCGATGCCCGTGCCGCCGTTGAAGACGACGACGCGCGCGGGGCCCGCCGTCATCTCGTCGAGGGCGGCGGCCACCTCGGCGGGCTCGTCGCGGATGAGGCGGTAGCCGGCCTCCAGGTGCCCCGCCGCCGCGATGGCCTCGCGGAGCCAGCTCCCGTTGGTGTCGGTCTCGGGGGTGCGCGAGTCGCTCACCGTCACCACCGCCACGGGGACGGGGCCGCGCTCCGAGGCGATCCGGTGGTGGCGGTCGCTGCTGGGGGAGGACATGGGCTCGCTCCGGGTCAGAGAGGATCGTGGTCCGATCGCCGGAGGAGACTAGCGCGGCCGGTGCGCGGGGCGAAAGTGCGCGGGGGTTTTCTTCCGCGCGCCGCGCGCGCTAGATTGGCGGCACGACGCCCCGCGACCCGCCGTGAACCCCCGGAGCCCCGCATGGCCGCGCCTCGCCGCGTTCCGTGGAAGAAGCTCGCGCTCGGCGCCGTCCTGGTGGGCGCGCTGGGGGCGTTCTTCGCGTCCGGCGGGCCGGGGTGGCTCTCGCTGGCGGCGTTCCGGGAGCACCGCGACGCGCTGCTGGCGTACAGGGACCGCAACTTCGCCGTCCTCCTCGTCGCCGCCGCGCTGGTGTACGCGCTGGCGACGGCGCTCAGCTTCCCCGGCGGGGTGCTGATGTCGCTGTCGGTGGGGTTCCTCTTCGGCCGGTGGGTGGGGACGGCGCTGGTGGTGGTGGCGGCGACCACGGGCGCCACGGCGGCGTTCCTGTCGGCGCGCTACCTCTTCGCCGACGCCGTGCGGCGGCGGATGGGGCCGCGGCTGGGGCGGCTGGCGGCGGGGTTCGAGCGCGACGCCTTCAACTACATGCTCTTCGTCCGCCTGGTCCCCGTCTTCCCCTTCTGGCTGATGAACCTCGTCCCCGCGCTGACCCCCGTGAGCGTCCGCACCTTCGCGGCGGGGACGGCGCTGGGGATCCTCCCGGGGAGCTTCGTGTTCGTCTACGCCGGCGAGAGCCTGGGGAGCATCGAGAGCACGCGGGGGCTGGTGAGCCCGCGGGTCCTCCTCTCCCTCGCCCTCCTCGGCGCGCTGGCCCTGGTCCCCATCCTCTGGAAGAAGATGCGCAACCGCCCACCCGGAGCCCCCGCATGAGCCACGACCGTCCCGGTCCCGGGATCCCGCACCACCCCGTCCGCCGCCCGTACCTCGCGCTGGCCGCCCTCGCGCTCGCCATCGTGGGCGTGCTGATGGTGGCGCTGGCCGGCCCCGGCACCCGCTTCGGGTGGTGGCACTTCCGCCAGGCCTTCAGCGTCATGCGCTGGGGCGGGTGGCTGGGCCTGGCCGCCATCGCCGTCGCCGTCGTCGCCGCCCTCCTGGCGCGGCGCTCGCGCAGCCGCGCGGGGCTCGGGATCGCGCTGGTGGCGCTGGCGATCGGGGTGGCGGCGTACGCCCTCCCCTGGAACTGGCGGCGGGGCGCGCGCGAGGTGCCGCCGATCCACGACATCACCACCGACTTCGCCGACCCGCCGCAGCTGGAGCAGTCGGTGGCGCTGCGCGACACGGTGGAGGGGATGAACCCCGCGGCGTACGAGGGCGACTCCGTCGCCGCCCTCCAGCGCCAGGCCTACCCCGACATCCGCCCGGTGATGCTGGCCCTCCCTCCGCAGGAGGCGTACGGCGCCGCGTACGAGGCGGCGCGCGAGATGGGGTGGGAGATCCTGGACGCCGACCCGCGGCGGATGACGGTGGAGGCGCTCGACCGCACCCGCTGGTTCGGCTTCGAGGACGACGTGGTGATCCGCGTCCGCCCCGCCTCGGGGATCTCGCGGATCGACATCCGCTCCGTCTCGCGGGTGGGCCGCAGCGACCTGGGGAAGAACGCCGAGCGGATCCGCGCCTACGTCCGCCGCCTCCGCGAAAAGCACCCCGACGCCGTCGCCGACCCCGGCTGACGCGTCCCCGGCGAATCCGCCCCCTCCCCGCGCCGCGTATCCTCCCCGGGGAGCGACGCGTCCACTGTCGAAGCTTCGTCCGCCCCTCTTCCGCCCGGGAGGAGGGGCGGCGATGTTTCGACCAGGCGCGGATCACGAACGCACTTCCGCACTCACGCACTCACGCACTCCTGGTCAAGGCCGAATCCACACCCACGCCCCGCACTACTACGACGCCGCCGACCTGCCGCGCTTCGGGGAGATCGGCAAGGACGCGCCGGAGCTGGCGGAGAAGTTCTTCGCCTGGTACAACGCCGTCTTCGCCGAGGGGGCGCTCACGGCGCGCGAGAAGTCGCTGATCGCGCTGGCGGTGGCGCACGCGGTGCAGTGCCCGTACTGCATCGACGCCTACTCGTCCGACTGCCTCCAGAAGGGCGCCGACGCCGAGCAGATGACCGAGGCCGTGCACGTGGCGGCCGCCATCCGCGGCGGCGCCTCGCTGGTGCACGGGATCCAGATGCGCAACCACGCCGAGCGGCTGGGAATGTGAGCACGACCGAGCCGGTGCTGCCGAAGATCACCGTCCTCCCGACGCTCCAGAAGCGCCACGCGGCCCTCGCGTCGGCCCAGAGCCAGCGCGCGCTGCTGGCCCGCGTCCCGACCGCGCGCACCTTCGAGGCGGCGCTGCACGGGGCGGGGCTCCTGCCGCTGAAGCCGACGGGGATCGAGATCTTCCAGGTCAACGTGGGGCGGAAGTGCAACCAGACGTGCCGCCACTGCCACGTCGACGCGGGCCCCGACCGCACCGAGATGATGCCGGACGCGGTGGTCGACCGGTGCCTGGAGATCATCGAGGGGACGAGCATCCCTACCGTCGACATCACCGGCGGCGCGCCGGAGCTGCACAGGCGGTGGCGCGAGATCGTCGTCCGCGCGCGGGCGGCGGGGAAGCACGTGATGGACCGGTGCAACCTCACCATCACGCTGCTGCCGAACTACGCCTACCTCCCCGAGTTCTTCGCCGAGCACGGGGTGCACGTGGTGGCCTCCCTCCCCCACTACCGGCAGAAGGGGACCGACACCCAGCGCGGCGACGGCGTCTTCGAGCAGTCGGTCGCGGCGCTGAAGCGGCTGAACGCGCTGGGGTACGGGCGCCCCGGGAGCGGGCTGGTGCTCGACCTGGTGACGAACCCGGTGGGGACCTTCCTCCCCGGCGACCAGCGGGGGCTGGAGGCCGAGTGGAAGCGGCAGATGGCGCGGCTGCACGGGGTGGAGTTCAACGCGCTCTACACCATCACCAACATGCCGATCTCGCGCTTCCTGGAGTTCCTCGACGAGACGGGCGCGCTGGAGGCGTACCTGGAGCGCCTGGTGACGGCCTTCAACCCGGCCGCCGCCGCGGGGGTGATGTGCCGGAACACCCTGTCGGTGGGGTGGGACGGGACGCTCTACGACTGCGACTTCAACCAGATGCTCGACCTCCCCGTCGGCGGCGGCGCCCCCCGCACCGTCTTCGACTTCGACCTGGCGGCGCTGGAGCGGCGCGACATCGTCCTCGGCCCCCACTGCTTCGGCTGCACCGCCGGCGCCGGCTCCTCCTGCGGCGGCGCGACGGCGGGGTGAGCCCGATGCGCGTCACCGTCCGCGGCTACGCCGCCGCCGTCTCCTGGCGCGACGTCGATCACGCATTTCTCGTCGCGATCCCCAGGCTGCCGGGGTGCGCGGCGGACGGGGCGACGCGGGACGAGGCGCTGTGGAACGCCGACGTCGTCGCCGCGGAATGGATCGAGACCGCGAGCGCGCTCGGGCGTCCGATTCCCAGCCCGGACCCTCCGGGGTCATCCTGAGGCCCGGCCTCGGCGATCCAGCCTCTGCACAGGCGATCGCAGGGCCGTAAGGATCTAGCCGCGGCCGCCACGTGGCCCGTCGCGGAAGCTCGCGCGGAAGCCGCGGCCTCACGTGCGCCCGGGCGAGCCCCAGCAGGAGAAGCCCGTCGTCGACCGAATCCGGCGCGGACGCGGCGCCCGTGCGCGCTTCCGCTGCGGCCCTCGCGGCATTCCTCGGCTAGATCCTTACGGCCCTGCCGTCTTCCGCGCGGACCCGGGCTTCGGTGGGGCCGGGCCCCAGGATGACACGTCGGGAGATTCGTGCGCGTCCGCCGTCGCGGGTGCGTTCCCAGGTTTTCCTTCCCCGCTCCACCCCATCCGACCTCGCCCCGAACAAAACGCTTGACGTCCCCGGGGGGCGGTGCTACGTTCGTAGCACAGTGCTACGGACGTAGCACTGGACGCCCTTCCTCCACCCTCCTCGGCCCCATGCCCGCCGAAGCCCACCTCGACCTCACGCGCCGCGAGCGGCAGATCATGGACTCGGTGTACCGGCGCGGGAGCGCGACGGTGGCCGAGGTCCTCGAAGACCTCCCCGACCCGCCGAGCTACTCGGCCGTCCGCGCCATGCTGGGGAAGCTCCAGCAGAAGGGGCACCTGAGCGCCCGCGAGGACGGCCCGCGCTACGTCTACCTCCCCGTGGTGCCGCGCGACGAAGCGCAGGAGTCGGCGCTGCACCGGCTGGTGCGCACCTTCTTCGGCGGCTCGCCCGCCAAGGCGGCGGCGGCGCTGTTGGGGATGGACGGCGGGCGGGTGTCGGACGACGAGCTCCGCGAGCTGGAGCGCCTGATCGAGCGCAGCCGCAAGGGGGAAGGATGACCACTCCGTTCGACGCAGAGGTCGCCCTCCTTCCCGCGGGCGGCTGGACCGGGGCCCTGGCCGACGCGGCCGTGAAGGGGATCCTCCTCCTGGCGCTGGCGGCCGTCGCCGCGCGGCTCCTGCGGCATGCGTCCGCCGCGGCGCGGCACCTGGCGTGGACGCTGGGGTTCGCGGGGGTGCTGGCGCTCCCGCTGTTGGGCGTCCTCGTCCCGCAATGGCAGGTGCGCGTCCTCCCCGCGTCGTGGTTCCCGGTGGAGGTGTACGACGACGGGGCCGAGCCCCCGCCCGCCGACCCCCTCCCCGCGCGGAGCGACGTCCGCTTCGCCTCTCAGGACATCGCGCCGCCGCCGGACGCCGGCGCGTCGCCCGCCCCGATGCTCGCGCCTCCGCCGGAGGCGCCC
>DATACF010000022.1:0-2870 GCA_036259235.1 Longimicrobium sp.
TGTCGGCTGTCCCCTGTCCCCTGTCCCCTGTCCCCTGTCCCCTGTTCCCTGTCCCCTGGCCAACGTGTTCGTCGAAGTCGCCCTCCCGCTCCCGCTCCCGCGCACCTTCACCTACGGGGTGCCGGAGGGGATGCGCGCGCAGGTGCGGCCGGGGATGCGGGTGCTGGTGCCGTTCGGGAACCGGGAGCGGATCGGGTGGATCGACCGCGTGGTCGAGGAGGCGCGGGGGGCCGACCCGGCGAAGGTGAAGCCGGTGTTGGGGGTCCTCGACGCCTCCCCCAGCGCCACGCCGGCCATCCTCCGCCTCTCGCGCTGGATCGGCGACTACTACCTCTCGCCGCTGGGGCAGGTCCTCCGCACGGCGCTCCCGGCGGGGCTCACCGACTCGTCGACCGACTACGTCGCCCTCACCGGCGCCCTCGCCCCCGGGCACGACCTCACGGGGCAGGAGGCGAAGCTGGCCGACTGGCTCCTGGGGCGCGAGGGGCCGCAGCCCGTGGCGCGCATCCGCCGCGAGCTGGGCGACCGGGTGTGGTGGCCCACGATCCGGCGGCTGGAGGAGGCGGGAATCGTGGAGGTGCAGACGGAGGGGCCGCGGGTGGAGCCGCCGGTGAAGACCCGCCGCGTCCTCCGCCTCCGCGAGCTCCCCTCCCTCCTGGAGCGCGACCGGATCTTCGGGCGGGCGAAGCGCCAGCGCGAGGCCTTCGAGACCGTGGAGGGGATGGGGGGCGGCGCCGAGGTGGCGCACCTGGTGGCGCAGCTCGGCTTCACCTACCCCATCGTCAACGCGCTGGTGGAGAAGGGGGTCGCCGAGATCGTCGACGAGGAGGTCGTCCGCGACCCGTACGCCGGGGTGGACGTCCGAGCGGCGCCGAAGCTCGTCCCCACCCCCGCGCAGGCGGCGGTGATCCGGCGCCTCGTCGACGCCACGCGGACGCCGAAGCCGGGGACCTTCCTCCTCCGCGGCGTCACGGGGTCGGGGAAGACGCTGGTCTACATCGAGCTCCTCCGCGAGGTGGTGGAGCGGCAGGGGCGCACCGCCATCGTCCTCGTCCCCGAGATCGCGCTCACCCCCCAGACGGTGGGGCGCTTCAAGGCCGTCTTCGGCGACCGGGTGGCGGTGCTCCACTCGGCGCTCTCCGACGGCGAGCGGTACGACGAGTGGCGGTCCTTGCGCTCGGGCGAGAAGCGGATCGTCGTCGGCGCGCGGTCGGCGATCTTCGCGCCGCTGGCGAAGGTGGGGGCCATCGTCGTCGACGAGGAGCACGAGGGGACGTACAAGCAGAGCGAGGCGCCCCGCTACCACGCCCGCGAGGTCGCCGTCGTCCGCGCCATGCTGGAGGGCGCCGTCTGCCTCCTGGGCTCGGCCACTCCCTCGCTGGAGAGCTGGGCCAACGCCCAGGCGGGGAAGTACACCCTCCTGGAGCTCCCCGAGCGCGCGGAGGGCCAGCCCCTCCCGCCCATTCGCGTCGTCGACCTCCGCGCCGAGCGGAAGCGGCAGCGCGACTCCAGCGGGCCGTTGCAGGAGCGCTCGCCGGTGATCCTCTCGGACATGCTGGTCGACGCCGTCCGCGCGCGGGTGGCGCGGGGCGAGCAGACGATCCTCCTCCTCAACCGGCGGGGGTACGCCACCTTCGTGCAGTGCCGCGAGTGCGGGCAGGTGTGGCACTGCCCGCAGTGCAACGTCTCCCTCACCTACCACCGGCGCCGGGCGCGGCTCACCTGCCACTACTGTCTCCACGAGGAGCCCGCGCCCACCGTCTGCTCGGCGTGCGGGTCGACGGACCTGAGCTTCAAGGGGGTGGGGACGGAGCAGGTGGAGCGCGCGGTGGGCGAGGCCTTCCCGGCGGCGCGGATCGCGCGGATGGACGTGGACACCACGGGGGGGAAGTGGTCGCACCACGAGATCCTGGGGCGGGTGGAGCGCGGCGAGGTCGACATCCTCCTGGGGACGCAGATGATCGCCAAGGGGCTCGACTTCCCCAACGTGACGCTGGTGGGGGTGATCAACGCCGACACGGGGATCAACCTCCCCGACTTCCGTGCCACCGAGCGCACCTTCCAGCTCCTCACCCAGGTGGCGGGGCGCGCCGGGCGTGGCCCCAAGGGGGGCGAGGTCTTCATCCAGACCTCGCTCCCCAACCACTACGCCGTCGTCACCGCCACCGACCACGACTTCGTGGGCTTCGCCGCGCGCGAGATGGAGGCCCGGATCGCCCCCGAGTATCCGCCGCACAACCGGCTGGTGAACGTGGTGATCAGCGGGCTGGAGGAGGCGGCGACGCAGGAGGCGGCCGAGGCGGCGGCCGACTGGATGGCGGGGCTCCTGGCCGCGCGAAAGGTGCGGGGGGTGGAGATGGTGGGGCCCGCCCCCGCCCCCATCGACCGCATCCGCGCCCGCTGGCGGTGGCACTTCCTCCTCCGCTCGCCCAGCGCCAGGCTCCTGGGCCAGGTGTCGCGCTACTTCTGGCTCAAGTTCAAGGTCCCCGCCGGGAAGGCCGACATCCGGGTCGTGATCGACCGCGACCCGGTGCAGCTACTCTAAAGAAAAGTCCTAAGTCCTGAGTCCTAAGTCTCCTGATCCAATATCCTGTGCAGTTCAGCGCTTAAGACTTAGCACTTAGGACTTAGCACTTAGGACTTGGCACTTGGGACCCTCAGCACGCCGCCGGGAGCGGGACCGGGTGCAGCATCCGGACGAAGTCGACCACGGTGGCCAGCGTGCGCTCGTCGCGGAGGATGCGGGTGTGGCCCAGGCCGTCGGCGCGCTCGAGGCGGCTCCCGGGCCACGCGGCGGCGATGGCCTCGCCGTGGGCCCACGGCACCCGGGGGTCGGCGGGGTCGTGCATCACCAGCGCGGGGACGCGCAG
>DATACF010000023.1:0-2720 GCA_036259235.1 Longimicrobium sp.
CACCGGTCGGCGAGCTCCCGGTAGCGGGCGTCCAGGTCGTCCCGCGACCCCACCACGGCGGACTGCCGCGAGGCCCACGCCGCGATGCGCGACCCGGGGGCGGCTCCGTTCCTGGCCTTACGACGCCGACTCCGGCGATACGACTACCGGTTCAGCCAGTACGTCGCCTTGATGAGGAAGACGTTCCGCGCCCGGTTGCCGAAGATGTCGCGCGAATCCTGGGAGAAGTCGAACGACCCGTCGATCGTCTCGTCGGCCCGCTCCTGCTGCCAGACGAAGAAGAGCGCCGACCCCGGCCGGTACTCCCACCGCAGCACCGCGTTCCCCCGCAGCGACAGCGCCGTGAAGTCGAGCTGCTGGGGCCGCGCCCCGATCTCGGCCGTCTTCCCCTCGCCGTAGCTGACGGTGAACGGCGCCGAGCCATCCCGCGCCCCGCCGGGGACCGGCGTGAACGAGAAGCTCTCGGGCCGGTCGAGCGACTTGTAGTTCGAGAAGTCGCCCACCGACACGTACGGCTGCGCGAACACCTGGAGGCTGAGGTTCGGCGAGAACGTCCAGTCGAGCCGCGTGTTCATCGACAGCGTGGTGCGGTCGACGTCGGCGAAGAGGTAGCGCGTCCCGAACGTCGCCTCGGCGTCGCCGTCGACGATCTGGTCGACGTACTGGTCCTTGGAGCGCTCCAGCGACAGCTCGGGGTTCAGCCGCACCTGCACCGAGCTGGTGGGGCGCGCCGCCACCTCGACCCCCAGGAAGCGCGAGCTCTCGCCCTCCGCGTTCCGCACGTACTCGGCGAAGATCCCCGCCGAGACCCGCTTCCGGCTGTCGGTGCTGAGGTCCACGCTCCCCCGCCACTCCGACGGCACCGCCGCCAGCGGCCCGCCGCGCGTCAGCCGGTCGCTCACGAACGCCGGCCGGTAGCCCACCGTGAAGCCGCCGTTCCAGAGCGAGTGCAGCGTCCCGTTCGCCGACATGGCGTAGGCGTCGAGGATCCGGTCGCCGCCGAAGTTCCAGACGTGGTTGGAGTACGCGTAGAACGAGTGGCTGCGGAGGAGCTTGCTCGGCCGCGACGAGCGCCGCCCCACGAAGGTGCCGAACGCCCGCGAGTCGGCGCGGGTGTGGAAGCCCAGGTCGTTGGTCTCGAACCCCGGGCTCACCTCCTGGTAGGTCAGCGAGGCGTCCCACGACCCCGCGTGGCTGAGCGCCGCCCCCGCCACCCCGCCGCCCAGCGACTCGCGGGTGGGGTCGAGGTCGAGGTAGTCGGCGTCCGGCCGCTGGAAGTAGCGGGCGCTGGAGCGCTGCGTCCGCTCGAGGGCCCCCTCCGAGCCGTTCACCAGGCTCTGGGCGTAGTACCCCGAGAGCGTCCACGCCCGGTCGCCCCACGAGTGCTGCCCGTCGACCCCCGCCAGGTACGCGCTGGAGCGCATCCACCCGTCGAAGGCGTCGCCCTCCAGGTCGCGGTTGACCCCGGTGAGCATCCCGCCGACCACCGTGGCGCCGCCGCCGAAGTCGCGCCGGAGCCGGGAGACGAAGTAGTTGGTCATCGGCTCCACGGGGTAGTCGCCCTCGCTCCCGTCGGCGCGGCGGAAGCGCGCGTCCTCGCGCTGGGTCAGCGCGTCCATCACCCCCACCGACCACCCGCCCATCTTCCCGCTCACCTTGGCGGCGCCCAGGATGGTGGTCGCCGTCGGCGCGTGCGAGGCGGTGATCCCGTCCACGTCCACCCCGCCCTGCGGCTGCCGGCCCACGCGGCGCGAGTAGAAGAACTCCATCTGGCCGTAGGAGTTGAACGTGTTGAGCTGCCCGAAGCGGAAGATGTCGGAGCCCTCCACGAAGAACGGCCGCTGCTCGGCGAAGAAGGTCTCGAACGCCGACAGGTTGACGTCGGCCGGGTCGACCTCCACCTGCCCGAAGTCGGGGTTCAGCGTCGCCGTCAGCGTCAGCCCGCCGGGGAGCCCCGCCTTGACGTCGGCCCCGACGGAGGCGCCCACCTCGTTGGCCGAGACGAAGGCGCCGCGCTCGGCGGGGGGGACGTGGTCGAGGCGCGAGGAGACGTAGGGGAGGATCTCCAGCCGCCGCCCCTGCCGCGCGTCGCCGACCCCTTCCAGGTCGCCGAAGAGGGAGACGAAGGCGTTGGAGTTCGGCGGGATCGGCGACCAGAACGCGATCTCGTCGCTGCGGGCGATGTAGCGGCGGAAGTTGATCCCCCACGCCCCCCCGGCGGCGGGGTTGAAGCGGAGCTGCGACAGCGGGATGCGGAACTCGGCCACCCACCCGGCCGAGTCGACGCGCGCGGCGCCGTCCCACACCGCGTCCCACCCGTCGTCGACCCCCGCGCCGTCGTCGAAGCGGAGGAAGTCGTCCTTGACCCCCCGCGGGTTGAGCCCGAAGACGAAGGCGGTGCGCCGGTCGTGGTAGGAGTCGATGAAGACGCGCGCGCCGTCGGAGGTCGACCCCGCGTCGCGGCGGGTGAGCTGGGCCAGGATGGAGTCGGGGGCGGTGTCGTACATCCGCATCCCCACGTAGATGGCGTCGCCGTCCACCAGGACGCGCGCCTCGGTGCGCTGGGTGGCGGCCGCGCCCGAGGTCGGGAGCTGCTGCACGAAGTCGCCGGCCGCGGGGGCGGTGGCCCAGGCGGCCTCGTCGAGGCGGCCGTCGATGCGGAGCTGCAGGGCCGCCGAGGCGCGGATCGTCCGCGCGGCCGGGCGCTGCTGCCCGGCGCG
>DATACF010000024.1:0-8624 GCA_036259235.1 Longimicrobium sp.
CCTCGAACAGCTCCCCGGTGCGCGCGGTGACGATCCGGCGGTCCTTCTGCAGCAGGTCGCGGACGTGGGCGCGCAGGGCGCCGGTCCCCTTGCCGTGGATGATCCGGAAGGAGGGGAGCCCCGACAGGATCGCGTCGTCGATGGCGCGGCCCAGCGTCGTCTCCACCTCCTCCACGCGCATCCCCCGCAGGTCCACCTCGGGGCGGGCGTCCACGGTGTGCACGTAGTACCCCCCGGCCGGCTTCTTCCGCTCCGCCTGCTGGTCGCCCGCCGGGAGGGGCGACAGGTCCTGGCGCGGGAGGAGGAGGCGCATGGAGCCGGCCTCCACCATCGCCTTGTCGTCGCGCACCTCCACCACCGTCCCCGTGCGGCCCAGCGACTCGATGCGGACGCGCAGCCCCGGCGCCAGCTCCATCGCCTCGCGGCGGGGCGCGGCCTTGCCCCGGTCGCGGCCGAGGCCGGCGGCGCGGCGCTCGGCGGGGGTCTTCTCGCGCTGCTTCTTGGCCGCCTCCTCCACCCGGCGGCGGGCGGCGCGGGCCGCCTCCTGGAGCGCCGCCTCGTCGGCCGCGCCGCGCACCTCGGCGATGGCCGCCTCCACCTCGGCGCGCGACTTCAGCAACAGGTCGCGCGCCTGCTGGCGGGCCCGGCGCTCGGCGTCGCGCTCGCGCACCTTCAGCTCCACGTCGCGCGCCTCCAGCTCGGCCTTCAGCCGCTCCACCTCGGCGCTCTGCCGCTCGAACGCCAGCGACTGCGCCCCCAGCCGCTGCTCCTTCGCCTCCAGCTCCAGGAGCAGCTTCCCCACGTCCCGCTCGCCCTCGGGGAGCGCCGACTCCGCGTGGCCCAGGACCCCCTGCGGGAGCCCCAGCCGCCGCGCGATCGCCAGGCCGTACGAGCGGCCCGGGACGCCCTTCACCAGCCGGTACGTCGGCTGGAGCCGGTCGGCGTCGAACTGGAGCGAGGCGTTCACGATCCCCCGCTCCTCGGCCGCCAGGAGCTTCAGCTGCCCCAGGTGCGTCGTCGCCACCGTGAAGCAGCTCCGGCGGGTCAGCTCCACCAGCACGGCGGTCGCCAGCGCGCCCCCCTCCACCGGGTCGGTCCCGCTCCCGATCTCGTCGGTCAGCACCAGCGACTCCCACGCGGCCCCCTCCAGCGCCTCGCGGAGGTTCTTGAGGTGCGCCGAGAAGGTGGAGAGCGACGCCTCGATCGACTGCTCGTCGCCGATGTCGGCGAAGACCTCGCGGAAGACCGGGAGACGCGTCCCCACGTCCACCGGCGGGACGATCCCGCTCTGCGCCAGGAGCGAGATCAGCCCCATGGCCTTCAGGAGCACCGTCTTCCCGCCCGTGTTGGGGCCCGAGATCAACAGCGTCCGCTCGCCCGGGTCCATCCGCAGGTCGAAGGGGACGACGCTCCCCTGCTGGCGGGCCTGGAGGATGGGGTGGAAGCCGCGGATCACCTCGTACTCCTCCGTCCCCGCCGCGAGGAGCTTCGGCCGGTGCCCGTCGACGCGCGCGGCGTAGCGGGCGCGGGCGTAGAGCGAGTCGAGCGCCACCAGGACGTCGAGCGCCACGAGGAGCTCGGGCTGGAGCGGGCGGACGGCGCCGGTGAGCTCGCGGAGGATGCGGAGCACCTCGCGCGCCTCCTCGGCCTCCAGCTCGCGGAGCCGGTTCATCAGCTCCACCGCCAGCGGCGGCTCCATGAAGAGGGTGGCCCCCGTGGCCGACTCGTCGTGGACGATCCCGCCGACCTCGCCCCGCCCCTCGCGGCGGACGGGGATCACGTACCGCCCCTCGCGGACCGTCACCGAGGCGTCGGGGACCTGGAGGTGCGGGGGGAGCGACGACATGTACGCCGCCAGCCGCTCCACCAGCCGCCCGCGCATCCCCTTGATCTCGCGCCGGAGCCGCGACAGCGCGGGCGAGGCGTCGTCGCGGACGTTCCCGTGGTCGTCGATGGCGCGGCCGATCTGCGCCTCGCTCTTCTCGGCCTCCACCAGCCCGCCGGCCATCATCGCCAGGAGGGGGAGGTGCTCGGCCTGCCCCACCAGCGCCCGCCGCGCCGTCCGCGACGAGGCGAGGAGGACGGCCACGTCGCGCAGGTGGGCGCCGTCGAGGACCGAGCCCTCGACGCGGAGCCGGCGCAGGGGCTCGCGGACGTCGGGGATGGCGGGGAGGTGCCACCCCTGGTCGCCGCCCAGGAAGCGCTGCATCTCCTCGACGCGGGCCAGCTCGGGCTCGATCCACCCCAGGTCGGCGGAGGGCGCCAGCGCGCGCACGGCGTCGGCGCCGAGGGCGGAAGAGGCGAAGCGGGCCACGAGGTCGAGCGCCTCGCGGTACTCCAGGACGTTCAGCGCGTGGGAATTCATTCCTGCGGACGGCTTGCGTGCGGGTCTGTTTTCTCGGCCAACCCGTAAAGGTAACAGCGGGGACGCGGGGCCGGAACGACGTGCACGCGGTGTACCCCCGAACGGCCGCCCCGTTCGGCTCAACCGAATATATTCCGAAGATCGGAAGGGGCGAAAGCCGGTCGCGCGAAAGTGTTTGGGTGTGAACGGGATCGCCCAGCGACGACGGGTCTCATCCCGGTCCCTGGACGGAACGTGCAGAGCGGGCGCCGAGAGGCCGTCGCGTGCGGGAGAGGAACCCCGCGCTCCACCGTGGAACCAGAGGCGGAGATGAGTATCGAAACTTTTCGAAGAGGCCCCTTCGCTCCTTCCTCCCGTCGATCCGCGTCCGCCCGCCGCGTCCGCGCCTTCCAAGCATCGCGAACCACGTATCAGGAGGGGTCGGCGCGGAAGCCGGCCCCTGCTCGACATCCCCCCGATTACGCAGTTGAGAGGGCCTGGGCGAGCACGAGACACCGATCGTGGGCCGACGCGCGCCCCGCCGTGCGCGCCAACGGCTTCTACCGCCACCTGGGGTGGGAGGACGCGGGGGTCCAGCCCGACGGGCAGGTGAAGCTCGTGAAGCGCCGCGGCCCCGGCGCGGAACCTGCGCGCTGATCCGGCGTGAGCAAGCGCGTACCCGCGAACGACCTTCGCGGAGTACGATTTTCGTGCGGTTCCGGACCCGAGACGGAGGATTAGGCCGATGAGACCGTTCTTCATGCACCGCTTCGAGGAGATCACGCTGACGCTGCTGCGCGTCGTGGCGGGGCTGATGTTCATGCAGCACGGCGCGCAGAAGCTCCTGGGCGCCCTGGGAGGCGTGGACGGGCAGGGGGGGACGCCGCCGGCCTTCTCGATGTTCTGGTTCGCCGGGGTGCTCGAGCTCGTCGGCGGCCTCCTGGTGGCGCTGGGGCTCTTCACCCGCCCCGTCGCCTTCCTCCTCTCGGGGCAGATGGCCGTCGCGTACTTCATGGTGCACGCGCCGAACAGCTTCTGGCCGATCCTCAACCAGGGCGAGCTGGCCGCGCTCTACTGCTTCGTCTTCCTCTACTTCTCGGCCCGCGGCCCCGGCCGCTACTCGCTCGACCACGCCGTCTTCGGCCGCCGCGCCGACACGCCGGCCCCGGGCCCGGCCCGCGTCTAGGGCGCGAGGGCGGGAACGGCGAAGCGGCGGCGGGCCCACGGGTCCGCCGCCGCTCTCGCTTCCGGCTCCCGGCGCTTCAGCAGATGCAGGAGTCCCAGTGACAGTTGGTGCAGGTGTCCCACACCGTGCAGAGCTGGCTGCCGCGCATCTGCGGCGCCTGGGCGCGCGTCTCGGTGGGGAACGACTCGACGGCGAGCGCTTCGAGGTTCAGCGTGACCTTGGGCATGGGGACGCCTCTGGAGTGGAGTGGGATGGATTCCGGCGGGAGCCATCCTATCCTAAACGGGACGGAATATCCCAGCAAGCATCCCATCGTCCGCCCTCGTCTCGTCCCTCCGAAGCGATTCCATCGCATCCACCTGCACGGAATCCCGCATCGCGACCCGATCACGCGCCGCGCGCCCGAGACGCCGTCACGCTGTCCGGACGCACGGGCGGCGCCTGGCCGCTGACGGTCTCGTAGAGGCGGCGGCGCACCGTCCGGAGGCGGTCGGGAGCGCGGGGGAGGTAGGTGCGGTTGGTGAGGAGGACGACCCAGACCCCGCGGGCGGGATCGATCCAGACCGACGTTCCCGTGTAGCCGGTGTGGCCGAAGGCGTAGACCTCGTCGCACGTCTCGTGGTTGGGCGTCGTCCCCTCGCGGCAGAAGACCTCGAACCCCAGCGCCCGCGTCCCCGCCCCCGGCTGCGCCCGCGTGAACGCCCGCAGCGTCGACTCGCGGACCACCCGCACGCCGCCCAGCTCGCCGCCGTTCGCCACCATGGCGGCGAAGCGGCCGACGTCGTGGGCGGTCGAGAAGAGCCCCGCGTTCCCCGCCACGCCCCCCAGCCCCCGGGCGAAGGGGTCGTTCGTCCTCCCCGCGAAGGGGCTCCCGTCGCGGAGCGAGAGGGTGGGGGCGCAGGCGCGGCAGAGGACGCCGGGCTGGAAGCGCGTGGACGCCATCCCCAGCGGCGCCCAGACGCGGCGCCGGACGAACGCCGGGAGCGGCTCCCCCGCCGCGCGCGCCGCCGCTTCGGCGAGGACGACGAAGCCCACGTCGGAGTAGAGCACCGACGCGCCGGGGTCGTCGATCAGGGGGACGGTGGCGATCAGCCGGTCGAGGCGCGCGCGGGGGCTGCCTTCGCCCAGCTCGCGGGCGGCGGGGAGGCCGGAGGTGTGGGTGAGGAGGTGGCGGACGGTGATCCGCTCCTTCCCCTCGCCGCGGAGGGCCGGGAGCCAGCGCGAGACGGGGTCGTCGAGGCGCATCTTCCCGTCGTCGACCAGCACCATCACCGCCGCGGTGGTGGCGACGACCTTGGTGAGCGACGAGAGGTCGTAGAGGGTGCGGTCGGGGTCGACGGGGACGCCGAGGCGCGTCCACCCGGTGCGCCCGTACCCCCGCTCCAGGAGCGTCCGGCCGCGCTGCCCCACCGCCAGCGCCGCCCCGGGGAACGCCTCGCGCCGCACCTCGCCGAAGACGATCTCCTCCGCCCGCGCCAGGTCTTCCGCGCGCACGTCCACCGGCGCGGCGTCGTGCGCGCCCCCCAGCCGCGGCACCGGCGTCAGCAGGTGCCGCACCCGCGACCCCACGTAGAACGGCGACGCCAGCGCCAGCAGGAAGCACCCCGCCAGCACCCACGCCACCACGCGCCGCCGCACGCTCCGCCGCTTCGGCCCGGGCCCCTCCCCCGCCCCGCCGTCCGGCCCGCCCGCCTCCTCCGCCCGCTCCACCACGCGTCTCCCCTCGTCCCCTTCGCATTCCTCGGTCGACCCGCGTCCATCCTGCGCACGCTCCGGGCCGGGCGGCAGCCGCGATCGGATCGCGCTACGGCGGCGGGAGGCGCGCCGCGAGGTCGGGGCGGAGGGTGACGATGGCCTGGCGGGCGGCCGGAAGGAGCGCGTCGAGCCAGCGGTGCACGGCCTCCACCTGCGCGGGCGACGCCACATCGGCGCCATAGAAGGCGGCTGTCCGCAGCTTGCGAATCCGCTCCGACTCGACGTCCACTCCCTCCAGCCCGGGGAGGCCGAGCCCGGAGAGCGCGTAGTAGGTGTTGTGATGGTGCCCCTGTGCGCCCCGGACGCGGTATCCCGCGCACTCGAGGACCGCGCTGGACGCCTGGAACGCGGCCTGGTAGGCGAGGCTCACCGCATTGTCGGGGTGAAGCCCCTTCCGCGAGTCGGCCGACGAGGCGAGGGCCTTGGTCCAGAAGCCGGCGACGGTGTCGGCGTCGGGCTCGACCGGCTCCATCTGCCGGCCGTCGATGAGGCGCTGGATGCGCGGGGGCGCCGGCATGCGCTCACGCCTCCAGCGCGGCCGGCGACCCGGCCACCCACTGCTTGGCCCCCGCCATCACCTCGCGGAAGAACCGGCGCCCGGCCGCCAGGCGGTCGGTCAGCTCGGCGCGGGTGACGGTGACCACGTTGACCTCGCGGTCGAGGAGGACGCCCGCCTCCAGCGTGTGCCGGAGGAGCTCGGCCTCGTCGATCTCGTCGCCCACGACGAACACGTCGACGTCGCTGTCGGGGCGCGCGCGGCCGCGGGCGTGGGAGCCGAAGATGAACGCCGCCTCGACGCCGGGGACGTCGGCGAGCGCGAAGGGGAGGACGTCGGCCGGGGCGCTCAGGTGCCGCGCCAGCTGGCGGAGGTGCGTCCACACGGGGCTCGACTCGTCGACCCGGTACCGCACCCGCGCCCCCTCCTCCTCGCGGACGAGCACACCGAGCGACGTCATCCGCTCCAGCTCGTTCTGGAGCGAGCGCGGCAGGAGTCCCGTGGCCCGCGCCAGCGCGCGGACATGCGGCCGCGCCTCCGGATTCACGGCGAAGTAGCGGACCAGCCGCGCCATGGCCCCCGAGGCCAGCGCGGTCGAGAGCGGGTCGGCGGATTTGTCGCGTCGCGGCATATCGCGCTGCGGTCGTGGGGATACGGGAGCAACTGAACGAAAATATAGTGCGATACCATATTGCGAACAATGGCCGCGGATCGCGGAGCCTGGACGGAGTGGCCGCCTAGCCGCGCCCGGCGACGGCGACGTAGAGCGAGCCGCCGTACGCCGACGGCCGCGTCGCGACGACCCGCGGAGGCGTGAGCCCGGCGGCCGCGGCGAGCGATTCGAAGCGCGCGATGGAGACCGGGTGCGGGACCCACGGGCCGGGCCGCCGCCCCTCGTACTCCACCAGGACGAAGCGCCCGCCCGGGTGGAGGGAGCCGACGACGCGCCGCAGGACGGCGTCGGCGTCGGCGACGAAGTGGAGCGCGTTCGCCATCAGCACCCCGTCGAGCGGCGGGAGATCGAGCGGGCGCGTGAAGTCCGCGTGCACGGTGCGGACGGCGGCGCCGCCCGCCGGAGCGCGCACCGCCCGGAGCGCCCCCGCATCCGCGTCCACGGCGATCACCTCCCCCTCGGCCCCGAGGAGCGTCGCCAGCGCCCGCGTGAGGACGCCGGTGCCCGCCCCCAGGTCCGCCCAGCGCCCGCCCACGCCGCCCGGCACCGCGGGGCGGAGGAGATCGAGTGCCTCCCGGTCGTTCATCGCGCGTCGTCGCCAGCGGTTCAGGTCGTCGCGCCGCCAGATCGCGCGACAGGGTGGCCCACCAAGCTATCCGCCAGCCCCGCCGACGACGAGGTCCACCGCACTCACGCACTGCCGTTCCCGCCCCGCCCACTGCCACGCGCCACCCTCGTGGAGCGCGGCGTAGACGGCGTCGCGGAGGGCGTTGGCCTCCTCGCGCGTCAGCGTGCGCTCCAGGTCGCGGATGACGACACGCACCAGGACGTTCTTCTGGCCGGGGCGGATGCCGATCCGGGCGCGGGCGGCGGGCGGGAGGATGTCGTACGGCGTCTCGGAGAGGACGTCGACCGATTCCAGGGCGGCCACGCGCGGGCCCAGCACCCCGCGCACGCGGTCGCCCACCTCCTCGGGCGTAAGGTCGGCGGAAAGCGCGACGGAGAGGTCACGCCGGACCGGCGGCTGGTGCGACACCGGGCGGTAGGGCGAGAGGTCGAGCATCTGCCCCGCGATCCGCGGGTCGCCGGCGCGGAGGAGGCGGATGTCGTCGATCCCCTTCACCAGCATCAGGAGGCGGTCGAGCCCCATCCCCATCGCCAGCCCCCAGGCGCGGCCCTCCGGGAGCCCCGCCTCGCGGAGGATGGCCGGGAGCGCCAGCCCGCACTCCAGCACCTCGATCCATTCGTCGCCCACCCGCACCTCCACCTCCAGCCCGCCGGTCGTGTACGGATGGTCCGCCGCGTTGCACCGGTACTCCGCGCCGGGGAGGACGGCGCTCACGACGGCGTCCACCATCTCGCGGAGGTCGGCCTCGCCGAGCGGGCGCGAGGCGACGCGCCAGACGTCCATCTGGTGCGGCTCGCCGGTGTGGAGGCGGTCGATCTGGTCGCGGCGGTAGACGAGCCCCGGACAGGCGAGGAGGAGGTCGTCCGGCGGCGCCTCCGCCAGCGAGCGGAGGAGGTCGGGGACCATCGCCGTCGTGTGCGCGCGCAGGAGCGTCCCCTCGCTCACGTAGCGGGTGTAGCGCGCGTCGCGGGCGGCGGCGCCGGGCGGGTAGTGGAGCCGGTCGTAGTTGTCGGCGACGGGGACCACGGGGTGCGCGCGGTGGACGCGCAGCGCGCACCTCCAGCGGCCGGCGAGCGCGCCGGTGACGCGCTCCACCAGCGCCTGCATGGCGTGCGGGCCGCGCGCGGGGTCGGTGAGGTCGCGCAAGCGCAGGGCGCGCTCCAGGGCTTCGGGGGAGATGAGAACGGGAGACATGACGTTCCTCATTCGGGGTTCGCGGTGTTCGATGGCGCACGGCGGACGAGCTTCCGCCGGACGACGGGCAAAACAAAACGCCCCCCGGACCGCGAGCCGGGGGGCGTGCCCGTCATCTGGGCCACGCCGGAGAGGAAACCGCGAGCGTCTACCGCATGCGCGCGCACGCCTCCCACGCCCCGCTCGGGGTCGGGGGGCAGATAAATCGGCGGCTGCGGCGGGCGGTGGTCATGTCGATACGAAGAAGATCGGGTTTCGGAGCCGATGGAGCACGGCCCGGTCTTTCGAAGATGATCGAGTGGCGCGCGGAGGTCAATCCCGGAACGCGGCGAGCCCCCCGGGGGGGGG
>DATACF010000025.1:0-9431 GCA_036259235.1 Longimicrobium sp.
AGCGGCGCCTCCCCCGGAGGGAAGGCGCCGCTCGCGAACGTCGTCCCGGGCCGCGCCGGGTCAGGGGCAGACGTTGACGTCGAGGGTCCCGGTGTCGGCCTCGTTGCACGCCGAGGCGTAGGGGTCGCAGGTCCAGGCGGAGCGGGTCTGCGTGCACCCGCAGGTGCAGGTGCTCCCGCACGTCCAGCCGCAGGTGGCCTGGGCGGTGGGGACGGGGCAGTAGACGATGGTGCCGTCGTCGACCGGCTCGCCGCACCCGACCTCGAAGGTGTGGTGGCGGCCGCGGACGGTGCCGCGGAGCTCCGGCTCGGCGCCGGTGTCGAACGTCTCGACGCGGAGCGCGTCCAGCTGTAGCTTGATCTTCCTCATCTTCCCTCCATGGGGTGGGCGGAAACTTCCTCCGGGTGCGCGCCGCGATTCGTGTCGCGAGGGGAGGAGGCGCCACCGCCGCGAGGGGTGATCGAGCGCCCGCTCCGAGCCGGACCCTCAAGACACCCACGGGCACGCCCGCATGCCGCCGCCGAAGACCCCCGACCTCGACCCGTCCGCCCTGATCTCGTCCGCCATCGACGCCGCCGCCGAGGCGTCGGAGCGCTACGTGGCGGCGCGCACCGAGCTCCTCCACCGTCTGGCCGAGATCGACGGCGCGGTGGTCGACCTGGTGCAGCGCGTCTACGACGCCATGCCGGCCGAGTACCAGCGCACCTTCCTGGTCCACGAGGCGGGCGACGACGAGGAGCTGCCGCTCCCCGACTTCTTCCGCTGGTGCATGGAGCGCCCGGGCGGCACCCGCGCCACCGTCACCATCGCCGTCACCGACAACCTCTACGACGACGCCGACGACGAGGACGCGGAAGAAGACGAGGACGACGACGAGTAGGCCTGCGCGAGGGCGGAGATCTTCAACTTCGGCCTCTCACAGAGGACACAGGGGGCACAGGGGACGAGGTTCCTCTGTGTCCCCTGTGCCCCCCGTGAGAGGCCAGAGCCGTAGAAGCCGGTCTCACGCAGAGAAGCAGAGCTAGCAGAGAACCGCCTCTGCTGACTCTGCTTCTCTGCGTGAGACCCTTCTGTTTTCCCGGCCGCAAGATCGTTCAAGACGGGGCGAAGCGGGCGGCGCGAGATTCGGGGGCGGGGAGGCGTGGCGGAACGTTTGTATCGCCGGTAGCTTCAGCGATCCACGGACAACTCCGTTTCTTTCCCTGACGCGACTCCTCCTTCCGACCCGAAGAGCGGCGATGGCGAAGCCGGTGATGCTGGCGGTGGACGACGACCCCGAGGTGCTCCAGGCCGTCTCGCGCGACCTGCGGAAGCGCTACGGCGACCGCTACCGCGTGGTGCGGGCCGACAGCGGCCCCGTGGCGCTGGAGGCGGTCCGCGAGCTCAAGCGCAAGAACGAGCCGCTGGCCCTCTTCCTCGTCGACCAGCGGATGCCGCGGATGACGGGGGTCGACTTCCTCGCCGAGGCCGTCCCCCTCTACCCCGACGCCAAGAGGGCCCTGCTGACGGCGTACGCCGACACCGAGGCGGCCATCCGCGCCATCAACCAGGCGCACATCGACTACTACCTGCTGAAGCCGTGGGATCCCCCGGAGCAGCAGCTCTACCCCGTCCTCGACGACCTCCTCGCCGACTGGCAGGCCGGCTACCGGCCCCCCTTCGAGGGGGTGCGCGTCGTGGGCCACCGGTGGAGCCCCGAGGCGCACGCCATCCGCGACTTCCTGGCCCGCAACCAGGTCCCGTACCGGTGGGTCGACCTCGAGGCCGCCTCCGAGCCCGCGAAGGCGCTGGAGGAGGCCGGCCTCCCGGCCGACGCCGAGCTCCCCACGGTGATCCTGGAGGACGGCACCGTCCTCCCGAAGCCGCCGATCGCCCGGATCGCCGAGGGGGTGGGGCTGCGCACCCGCGCCGAGAAGCCCTTCTACGAGCTCGCCATCGTGGGCGGCGGCCCGGCGGGGCTGGCGGCGGCGGTGTACGGGGCCAGCGAGGGGCTGCGCACCGTCCTGGTGGAGCGCGAGGCGCCGGGCGGCCAGGCGGGGCAGAGCTCGCGGATCGAGAACTACCTGGGCTTCCCGGCGGGGCTCTCGGGGGCCGACCTCACCCGGCGGGCGGTGGCGCAGGCGCGGAAGTTCGGGGCCGAGATCCTCACCCCCCAGGAGGTGGCGGGGGTGCGGATCGAGGGGCCGTACCGGCAGCTGGTGCTGGCCGACGGGAGCGAGATCGCCTGCCACGCCCTCCTGGTCGCCACCGGGGTCTCGTACCGCAAGCTCGACGTCCCCGGGTGCGAGCCGCTCTCCGGGCGGGGCGTCTACTACGGCGCGGCGGCCACCGAGGCCATCAGCTACCGCGGCGAGGACGTCTACATCGTCGGCGGCGGGAACTCGGCGGGGCAGGCGGCGATGTTCTTCTCGCAGTACGCCCGCACCGTCACCATCCTCGTCCGCGGTGAGGGCCTGCGGGCGACGATGTCGCAGTACCTCATCGACCAGCTGGGCGAGACGCCGAACGTCTCCTTACGCCCCTTCACGGAGGTGGTGGAGGCGATCGGGGGCGACCACCTGGAGCGGCTGACGCTCCGCGACAACCGGACCCAGGAGTGCGAGCAGGTGGAGGCGGCCGGGCTCTTCATCTTCATCGGCGCGGCGCCGCGGACGGAGTGGCTCGACGGGGTGGTGCACCGCGACCGCTACGGCTTCATCCCCACCGGCCCCGACGTCCCCCGCGACGAGAAGGGGCGCATCGCCGGGTGGCCGCTGGAGCGCGACCCCTTCCTGTTGGAGACCACCGTCCCCGGCCTCTTCGTGGCGGGCGACGTCCGCTCGGCGTCGGTGAAGCGGGTGGCCTCCAGCGTGGGCGAGGGGTCGATCGCGGTGCAGTTCGTCCACCGCTACCTGGCCGAGCTGTGATCGCCCCCGACGAGCTGCGCGCCATCGAGATCTTCGCCGACCTGGGCGGCGACGACCTGGCGTGGCTGGCCTCGGTGGCCGAGGCGCGCGAGCTGGCGCCGGGGCAGGCGGTGTCGGAGGAGGGCGACCCGGCCGACGCCATGTACGTCGTCCTCTCGGGCCAGGTGCAGTTCCGCCAGGAGCGGCTCCCCGACGGGCGGATCTTCATCACCGACGCGGGGGGCTTCACCGGCGTCCTCCCCTTCTCGCGGATGACGTCGTACCCGGGGACGGTGCGGGCCACCGTCCCCACGCGGCTGGCGTCGTTCCCCCGCGGCCGCTTCGACGAGATCCTCCACCGGATTCCCGTCCTGGAGCAGCGCTTCGTCTCGCTCCTGGCCGACCGGGTGCGCGAGGCCACCCGCGCCGAGCAGCAGCGCGAGAAGCTGATGGCGCTGGGGAAGCTGTCGGCGGGGCTGGCGCACGAGCTCAACAACCCGGCCGCCGCCATCCGCCGCGCCGCCCAGCACCTCCGCGAGCGGCTGGCGGCGCTCCCCCGCTCGACGGTGAGCCTGGCCGGGTGCAACCTCGACATCGCCCAGTTCTCGGCGCTGGCCGCCCTCCAGGAGCGGAAGACGCGCGAGGGGGCGCGCGGCCGTCTCCCGCCCGTGGAGGCGAGCGAGCGCGAGGAGGCGGTGGGCGAGTGGCTGGAGGGGCGCGGGGTCGGCGAGCCGTGGGTCCACGCCGAGACCTTCGTGGCCTCCGGGCTCGGCGTCGACGAGCTGGAAGAAGTCGCCGCCGCCCTCCCCGAGCGCGCGATCCCCGACGCCGTGGCCTGGCTGGGCTCCGGCCTCGCCGCCGACCTCCTCCTCCGCGAGCTGGAGGACGCCGCTCGGCGCGTCTCGGAGCTGGTGGCGTCGGTGAAGAGCTACTCGCGGATGGACGAGGTGCAGGCGCGCGCCGAGGTGGACGTCCACGAGGGGCTGGAGAGCACGCTGACCATGCTCGACCACAAGGTCCGCGCCCGGGGCGTGCGCATCGAGCGCGACTACGATCCCACCCTTCCGAAGCCGGTGGGGAAGGCGGGGGAGCTGAACCAGGTGTGGACCAACCTGATCGACAACGCCCTCGACGTGGCGCAGGGGCGCGTCCTCCTGCGGACCCGCCGGGCCGACGGCGAGGTGGTGGTGGAGGTGCACGACGACGGCCCCGGCGTCCCCGAGGAGCTCCGCGACCGGATCTGGGAGCCCTTCTTCACCACCAAGGACGTGGGCGCGGGGACGGGGCTGGGGCTCGACATCGCCCGCCGCATCGTCGTCCGCCAGCACGGCGGCCTGATCGGCCTCCAGACCCGCCCCGGCGACACCTGCTTCCAGGTGCGCCTCCCCCTCCGCCCCGCCGCCGTCCCCGCCGAGGACGACGCGGCGCTCGCGGCGGCGGCGGGCGACCCGGCGGCGCCGCACGTGGTGAGTGTTAAGTCCTAAGTCCTAAGTGCCAAGTGCCAAGTGCCAAGTGCAGGTGCTCAACTCAGGACTTAGGACTCAGGACTCAGGACTTTTCCTGGGCACTGGGCACTTGAAAACTGGGCACTTCCCGGAGGGACCATGAGCGTGACCGAGATCCCGGCCGCCGACGAGGCGGCGCTGGTCGACGAGCTGCGGCGGGTGGAGCTGCTGAAGGAGCTCCCCGATTCGCGGCTGCGGTGGCTGATCGACTGCTGCGGGCTGGTGCGCCTGGCGCCGGGGGAGGTCCACCGCGCCGTCGGCGACCCGGCCAGCCACGTCTTCTTCCTCCTCGAGGGGGAGGTGCGGGTGACGCAGCGGGTGGCCGGGCGCGAGACGGTGATGGCCACCTACGGCCCCGGCACCCTCTACGGCGAGCTCCCGGTGATGATGGGGAAGCCCGTCTACTTCGCGGCCGGGCGGGCGGTGACGCCGTGCCGGGTGCTGGAGGTGCCGAAGGAGACCTTCTGGGAGCTGGTGAGCGTCTGCCCCCGGATCACCCAGGCGGTCGTCGGCCAGATGGCGCGGCGGGTGATGGAGCTGGAGAGCGTGGCCCAGCAGCGCGCCCGGCTGGTGTCGCTGGGGACGCTGGCGGCGGGGCTGGCCCACGAGCTCAACAACCCCGCCTCGGCGGCGGCGCGGGCCACGGCCGAGCTGGAGACGGCCATCGCCGACCTCAAGCGGCGGTCGATCGCCGTCGGGCGCCTCCTCGACGACGAGTGCATCCACGCCGTCTGCGCCATCTACGACGAGGCGCTGGACGCCGACCACACGGCCGACGCCATGGAGCGGATGGCGCGCGAGGAGGCGTGCGCCGGGTGGCTGGAGACGCGGGGGATCGCGGAGCCGTGGACGCTGGCCTCCAACCTTGCCGAGGCGGGGTTGAGCCCCGACCGGCTGGAGCGGATCGCGGCGCGCGTTCCCCCCGAGGCGCTGGACGAGGCGGTCCACTGGGTGGAGGTGCGGGCGCGGGCGGCGGCGCTGGGGTGCACCTCGGCCGAGGCGGCGGCGCGGGTGGCGGCGCTGGTCGACTCCGTCCGCGGCTACACCTTCCTGGGCCAGGCGCCGCTCCTGGAGGTGGACCTCCACGAGGCGCTCGACAGCACGCTGGCCGTCCTCCGCCCCCGCCTGGCGGCGCTGCACGTGGAGCGCGAGTACGCGCACGACCTCCCCAAGGTCCGCGCCTGGGCGGGGGAGCTGAACCAGGTGTGGACGGCGCTCCTGGAGAACGCGGCCGACGCCCTCCGCGACGGGGGGCGCGTGACCGTCCGCACCGCCCGCGACGGCGACGGGGTGCGGGTGGAGGTGGAGGACGACGGGCCGGGGATCGCGCCGGAGGTGCAGGGGCGCGTCTTCGACCCCTTCTTCACCACCCGCGACGTGGGCGCCACGGGGCTGGGGCTCTCGGGGGCGTACCGGATCGTCACCGACCACGGGGGGACGATCGGCTTCCGCTCGGCCCCGGGGCGCACCCTCTTCGAGGTCCGCCTCCCCCTCGACCCCCCGATCCCGGCCGGCTGACCGATGCTCCACGACCCCGCGGAGGCGCGCCTCTTCCCCACCTTCTCCCCCGAGCTCCTGGACGCCCTGGGGCGCGCGGGGGAGACGGTGGCGCTCGCCCCCGGCGAGGCGCTCTTCGCGCAGGGGCGCCTCCCCTACGACTTCTGGGTGGTGCTGGAGGGCGAGGTGCGCGTCACCAAGGAGGTCGGCGGCGAGGAGTGGCTCCTGGCCGTCCACCCCGCCGGCGGCTTCGCGGCCGAGATCTCGATCCTCGCCGGGACGCCGCCGATCGCCACGGCGCGGGCGGTGGGGGCGGTGCGGGCGCTCCGGATCGAGGCCGAGCGCTTCCGCGAGCTGGTGGCGACCTCGCGCGAGTTCGCGCGCGTCGTCCTCCCGGCGATGACGGGGCGGAGCCAGGAGGTCGACCAGCAGGTGCGGCAGCAGGAGAAGCTGGCGGCGCTGGGGCGGATGGCGGCGGGGCTGGCGCACGAGCTCAACAACCCGGCGGCGGCGGTGAAGCGCGCGGCGGCCTCCCTGGAGGAGGCGGTGGCCGAGGCGCAGCGGGCGGCGCTCCGCCTCCACGCGCACCCGCTGGCCGAGGCGGAGCAGGCGTTCCTCGACCGTCTGCACGCGGAGGCGCGGGGGTACTGCGCCTCGCCGGTGCCGCTGTCGCCGCTGGAGCGGAGCGCGGCCGAGGACGCGGTGGGCGACTGGCTGGAGGCGCGCGGGGTGGAGGGCGGGTGGGAGCTGGCGGCGCCGCTGGTGGCGGGGTGCGTGGACCCGGAGAAGCTGGAGGGGGTGGAGGCCGTCATGGGCCCCGAGCGGCTGGAGGCGACGGCGCGGTGGCTGGCGGCGGCGCTGGCGACGGCGGCGCTCCTGCGCGAGCTGCAGCAGGGGACGCAGCGGATCGGGGCGCTGGTGCAGTCGATCAAGGCGTACTCGCACATGGACCAGGCGCCGGAGCTGAAGGAGACGGACCTGCACGTGGGGCTGGAGAGCACGCTGGCGCTGCTGGCGCACAAGCTCCGGGGCGGGGTGGAGGTGGTCCGCGACTACGACGCGTCGATCCCGAAGGTGTGCGTCTACGCGGGAGAGCTGAACCAGGTGTGGACCAACCTGATCGACAACGCGGTCGACGCGATGAAGGGGAGGGGGCGGCTCCGGGTGCGCACCGCCCGCGCGGCCGACCCCGGGCTGGTGACGGTGGAGATCGCGGACGACGGGCCGGGGATCCCGCCGGAGGTCCTGGGGCGGATCTGGGAGCCGTTCTTCACCACCAAGGGGGTGGGGGAGGGGAGCGGGCTGGGGCTCGACATCGCCCGCCGCATCGTCCAGCGCCGCCACGGCGGGTCGCTGCGGGTGGACTCGAGGCCCGGCGACACGCGCTTCCAGATCACCCTGCGCGTGGACGGGCCGCCGAAGGAGGCGGCGCGCGCGGCGGCGGGGGCGGAGGCGATCGAGGAGGCGGTGGCGGCGGCGGGGTGAGGGGGTAGGCGCGTTCCCTCTATCCCGCACCCCGGGTTGAAGCCCGGGGCTGGAAAGGCACGAAGTCCGCCTTCGCGGACTACGGGGCCGAGGTCTTCGCGCGGGGGCGGGCATTCGCGTGAGGCGGGGAGGAACGGCGCGGATCGGGAGGGCGCGTCGCCGGCGCCGGTCGTGGAGGGAGGGCGAGGGGGAAGGTTCGACGGGAATCTCTAATCGACAGGGGAGCGACAGATGGCGGCGACGTGCAGCCACACGGACATGATCCACGACGTGCACCCGAACACCAAGGGGTGCGAGGAGTGCCTGAAGACGGGGAGCTGGTGGGTGCACCTGCGGATGTGCCGCACCTGCGGGCACGTGGGGTGCTGCGACTCGTCGCCCAACAAGCACGCCACCAAGCACTTCCGCGCCACCGAGCACCCGATCGTCCGCTCCATCGAGCCGGGGGAGGAGTGGAGCTGGTGCTTCGTGGACGAGGTCGTGGTTTGAAGTGCGTGAGTGCGTGAGTGCGTGAGTGCGTGAGTGCGTGAGTGCGTTGGGGCGGTGGTGGCGACGGGGGCGGGCGCGCGACAGGGCGGGTCATACGCCATCGACGTTTCGCGCCGTTGCATGAGGGATGCGGGCCCGGAGGGCGAAGACCCTGGCGGGGGGGAATGCGAAGGGGATCGCGGTCCGCATCGGGCGACGGTGCGCCGGGGAGTCCGCCAGGGGCTTCGCCGCGTTGGAAACGGTAGTATCGTTTCCTACGCGGCCCGCAGCCCGGCCCGGAGCGCAGCGGAGGGACATGCCCGCATCCGAAGTTGCAGTTGCCGTAAGCCGTTGCCGTTGAAGTTCATCATCCCAGCCCAATCGAGCAGAAAGAAGGGACGATGGAGCGCTGGTGGATGTACGCGGGCTTCACGGCGTTCGTGCTGGTGATGCTGGCGCTGGACCTGGGGGTGTTCAACCGGAAGGCGCACGCCGTCCGGGCGCGCGAGGCGGCGATCTGGACGGGCGTCTGGGTGTCGCTGGCGATGGTCTTCGCCTTCTTCCTCTACCGGTGGATGGGGCGGGAGGCGGCGCTCCAGTTCCTTGCCGGGTGGCTGGTCGAGAAGTCGCTGTCGGTCGACAACATCTTCGTCTTCATCCTCGTCTTCGGCTACTTCGGGGTGCCGCCGCGCTACCAGCACCGGGTGCTCTTCTGGGGGATCCTGGGGGCGCTGGTGATGCGCGGGGCGATGATCGCGGCCGGGGCGGTCCTCCTGGAGCGCTTCCACTGGCTCCTCTACGTCTTCGGCGCCTTCCTGATCTACACAGGCGTCCGGATGGCGCGGCAGGGGGAGCGCGAGATGGACATGGAGACGCAGCCGGTGCTGCGCTTCGTCCGCGCCCGCCTCCCCATTACGGGCGAGTACCACGGGCAGCGCTTCTTCGTCCGCTGCCCGGGGCCGGACGGGAAGCCGAAGCGGTACGTGACGCCGCTCTTCATCGTCCTGATCGTGCTGGAGACGACGGACCTGGTCTTCGCGGTCGACTCCATCCCCGCGGTCTTCGCCGTCACCCGCGACCCGTTCCTCGTCTACACCTCCAACGTCTTCGCCATCCTGGGCCTGCGCTCGCTCTACTTCCTCCTGGCGGACGTGGTGACGCGCTTCCACCTCCTCAAGGTGGGGCTGGGGGTCGTCCTCTGCTTCGTGGGCGCCAAGATGCTCCTGGAGGACGTGGTCGAGGTCCCCATCGGCATCTCCCTCGCCGTCATCGCGACGGTGATCGGCGGCTCGGTCGCCCTCTCCATCCTCTTCCCCAGGCAGGCGAAGGAGACCGACGTCACGCCCCCCACCGCCGAGGCGAAGGCGGACGCGGCGAGGGAGGCGGCGGAAGAGGCCACGCATCCCACGACCCCGCGCGACGCGGCGTAGGCGGACGAACGGCAACGGCAGGTCTCACGCAGAGGAGCAGAGTCAGCAGAGAACGGCGATGAAGTTCTCTGCTGCCTCTGCTCCTCTGCGTGAGATTCGCTTTTGCCGGGGCCCGGGTCGGCCGAACGCCTCGTCGAGGAGCCGCGGGCGCTAGCGGCGCA
>DATACF010000026.1:0-3633 GCA_036259235.1 Longimicrobium sp.
GGCGGAGCCCCCCGGGGCCCCGCCGCTCGTCGTTTGTCCCGATCCTCCGATCCGCCTCCGTCCTACCGCGACAGCCGCGCGTTCCCCTCCAGCAGCGTCGTGGGGCCGAAGGTGGGCTGGCCGAGGAGGCCGGCGTCCACGCCCACGGTGCCGTTGAGGCGGTAGTTCACCGACCTCCCCGAGGCCGCGCGGAGGAGGACGTCGGCGAGCCCGGGGATGTCGTTGAAGTCGATGGTGATGTCGAGCGGGATCATCGTCTCGGCCCCCGCCTGGAGCGGCACCCCCAGCGGGAAGTCGACCCGCGCCGCGTTCCGCCCCTCCAGCTGGAGCCCCCCCGCCAGCGACGCCAGCGTGATCCCGATCGGGTTGGGGTTGCTGACCCGCGCGAAGAGGCGCACCGCCGCCCCGCCCAGCGGCCGCCCCGGCCCGGGCCCCAGCAGCCGGAGCTGCGCCTGCTGGCCGCCGTCCACCCGGAACTGCGGCGCCTGGATCCCCAGCTGCTGCAGCGTCGCGCACCCCGACATCGCGGCCAGCAGCACCGCCGCCAGCGCCCCGCGTCTGAAGACCTTCATCCCTCACACTCCCGTCAGAGTTCACTCGCCACGCCCGATCCCCGCGCCGACCTTCCACAGGCCCTGGACACCGGGCCGAAGGCGCGCGCCCAGTGCGGATCTGCAAATCGGGAGCCCACCTGCGCCCGCCGCCGCCGCCGACCGCCCGAACCCCGCGCGGGCGCTGGACGAACGACGCGGACGTCGCTGGAACGGACCGTGCATCGGAGGGGTCTCCCCGTCCCCCCGCGGCGACACGGGAGCGCGCCCGCGGGAGGACGACCGCGGACGGACGCAGGCGGAAAGCACGACACGAGAGAGCAAGGAGGACAGGTGGACACGCACACGACCGGCCTCGGGCACCAGCCGCCCGCGCTGGCCGAGGTCCTGGAGGGGCTCAACGACCTCCTCCAGCTCGACCACGACGCGATCGGCGCGTACGACATCGCCATCGAGAAGCTCCAGGACCGCGACCACGCCGACCAGATCCTCGGCTTCCGCCGCGACCACGAGCGCCACATCCGCGAGCTCAACGAGCTGATCGCGGCGCTCGGCGGGACCCCCGCCAACCACCCGCACGCCACCGGCCCCTTCAAGGCGGCCATGCAGAGCCTGGGCGGGCTGGCCGGCGACAAGGGGATCCTCCTGGCCTGGCGCACCAACGAGCTCCAGGTGCGGACCAAGTACGACTCCTACGCCTCCAAGGCCATGCTCTGGCCCACCGAGGTCAAGCGCACCGTCGACGGCGCCGCCCTTGACGAGGAGCGGCACTACCGCTGGGTGGCCGACGTCCTCCAGCGGATGGGGATCGGCGCGGGCGAGAACCCCGACCTCGACGCCCCCGACCGCGCCCGCGAGCGGGCCAACGTCGGCGCCGGCCTCGTCAACCAGGCGAAGGAGCGGGTGGCCGACGTCGCCGGGCAGGTGGGCGAGCGGGTGAGCGAGCTGGCGGGGACGGTGCGCGAGCGCGCCACCGCCGGGGCCGGCGCCGTGGGCAACCGGATCTCCGGGCTCCTCGACACCGAGAGCGGGCCGCTGGCCGGGCCGATCTCGGGCGCGCGGACCCGGGTGGACGACGCGTCGGTGCGGCTGCGCGGGCACGCCGACACGGCCAGGGCGGGCGCGCGCGACGCGCAGGCGGCTTTCGAGGAGCGCGCGCGCGAGCGGCCGCTCCAGACGCTGCTGATGGCGGGGCTCGCGGGCTTCGTCATCGGCCGGCTCCTTCGCTAGGGGGACTCATGGCTGACATTCGCGTAACCCACGAAGGCGGCGCGGGGCTCCCGATCGACGGGGACCCGACGCTCGTCTCGGGCGCCCCGACGCCGCTGGCGTCGCGCCCGTTGACCGACCCCGACCACCTCCTCCCCGAGCACGCCGGCCCCGGCGTCCCGGGGACGGTGGCCGCCACCGACGACCCCGACACCGTGCGCACCGAGATCGAGCAGACGCGCGCCCGGATGTCGAGCACCATCGACCAGCTCGAGAGCGCGCTGATCCGCAAGAAGGAGCGGATCGAGGAGCGGCTCGACGTCGCCGCGCCCGTGCGCGAGCGGCCGCTGCTGTACGTGGGCGGGGTGTTCGCGGCGGGGCTGGTGCTGGGGCTGCTGACCGGCGGCAAGGACCGGGACGAGCGGGAGGTGGAGGAGCGTGACCTGGCGTACGGCTCGGTCGGGGGCGGGCGCTCGCTGGCGATGGCGTCGGTCGACTACGAGGGCGAGTGGAAGTCGCGGGCCCGCGAGTGGGAGAACCGGGCGCGCGAGCTCATGAAGACCTGCACCCGGCAGGAGGCCGAGATCCGCACGCTCCGCTCCAGGCGGGCGCGGCGGACGGAGCGGCACGGCGGGTACTACGAGAGCTACGACCGCGAGGAGCCGGGCGGCGGGTGGCGCGACGCGGTCACCGCGGGGGTCAGCGGGATGGTGTCGTCGCTGCTGCGGCCTCTGCGCGGTGGCGGGGGCGACTACGTCGTCGAGCTCGAGTCGACCGAGGCGTACGACAGCCCGGCGTACGGGTACGGGCCGGGGGGCGCCGCGAGCCGGCAGGCGTACGGGGGCGGCTACGGCGTCGAGGGGACGGGGGGCGAGGGTGAGGGGTACGCTGGCTCGCAGGGGTACGGGTCGCAGCAGGGGTACGGCGGCCAGGGCCAGCAGGGGTACGGGCAGGGGTACGGCGACGACGAGGGGATCCAGCCGGTCTGATCCGGGCGGAGACTCGGTCGTGGGGCGGGCGCCGGAGAGCTGCTTCTCTCCGGCGTCCGCTTTTTCGTGTCCGCGGCTTTCTTGAACGGCGAACGGCAACTTCAACTGCGACGACGGCGTTGGGCATGTCCCCGCTGCGCGGGGCCGGGCTGCGGGCCGCGTAGGAAACGATACTACCGTTTCCAACGCGGCGAAGCCCCTGGCGGACTCCATGCACTCCGCCGCTTCGTCGCCGATCGCGGTCTTCCTCGCATTTCCCCCGCCAGGGTCTTCGCCCTTCGGGCCCGCATCCCTCATGCAACGTCGCAGGGCGCGCCGGCTCTTTCGCGTACGTCCTGCGTCTTCTCCTCCTCCGCTCTCCTTCCCGCGCGAGATCCTCCTCGATTCCGTATCTTCTCCGCGTCGTACGCTTTTCCTGACCCGTTCCTCTGGTCTCGCGGATGAAGATCTCGTTCCGTGGCGCGCTGGGCGCCGCGTTCATCGTGGGCATGTGCGCGCTCTGCGTGCGGCTGGGGTTCTGGCAGCTCGACCGGCTGGAGCAGCGCCGCGCGCGCAACGCCGCGCTCGCCGCCCGCATCGCCGAGCCGCCGCTGGTCCTCGACGCGGCCACCCTCCGCGCGATCGCGGCCGACCCCGCGCGCTACGTCGACCGCCGGGCGCGCGCGGCGGGGGCGTACGACGCGGCGGGGGAGGTGGTGCTCCGCGGGCGCGCGTCCGGCGGCAACCCCGGCGTCCACCTGGTCACCCCGCTCGTCCTCCCCGGCGGCACCGCCGTGCTCGTCAACCGCGGGTGGGTCCCCTCGCCCGACGCCGCCACCGTCGATCCGCGTCCTTATCTCGAGCCGGGGGCGCGCACGGTGGAGGGCGTCCTCCAGGCGATCCCC
>DATACF010000027.1:0-2793 GCA_036259235.1 Longimicrobium sp.
CGGAGGGCGGGGCGTCGTCGTTTATATACTGTGTGCGACGGGCGGTGGCGCATGCGGCGGCTCCCGCGCGGGCCCTCCCCCCGCACGCGGTGGGCGTGCGTGGTGAGGGGAGACCATCATCCCGATCCGCGCCCGCGGAGCTTTCCGTCACACCTCTTCCCGCATCGCGCACCGGACCGCAAAGTGCCCCTCTCCCGGAACGAGCCCCGGAACGGGAGAGGGTGGCGAGCCTGAGCGAGCCGGGTGAGGGCCCGCGCGGGAGCCGCCGCATGCGCCACCGCCCGTCGCACACAGTATATAAACGACGACGCCCCGCCCTCCGTGTGGAGGGCGGGGCGCCTCGCCGTCTCTTCCTCGCGCCGGGGGCTTACGCCCGGCCGAAGATCTTGTCGCGGTTGTCCTCGATGTCGGCGGCCTCGCGCAGGCTCTGCATGAAGCGCTGGCCCTGGTCGTTCTGGAGGCGGAAGGCCGCGGCCTGGCGGAGCTGCTCCTTCTCGCGCTCGAACGCCGCGCGGTCGGCCGGGACGCGGGCCACGGGGCGGATCAGGAAGAGCCCCGCGGAGGTCTCCGCCACCTGGCTCACCTGGTTGAGCGGCGTCCCGAAGGCCGCGCCCACCGCCGCGTTCGCCTGGCCCAGGAGCGGGTTCGGCTGCACGCGGGTGAAGGGGCCGGCGCGCTGCACGGTCAGCCCGCGCGCCTGCGCGGCCTGCTCCAGCGACTGGCCGCCGCGCACCGCCGCGGCCAGCTTCTCGCCCTCGGCGCGGGCCACGGCGCGCTTCTTCTCCAGGATCAGCGTCTGGCGGATCTGGTCGCGCGCCTCGTCCAGCGTCATCCGGCCCTTGGGCGAGTACCCCTCCAGCCGCACCACGTAGTACGCCTGCTCGCTCTCGAAGAGATCGCTCACCGGCTTCCCGCCCTCGCTCGCCACCGACGACGCCCAGTCGAGCGCCTCCGTCGCCTGGCCCACCGCGGCGATGTAGGGGAGCGTCTCGGTCACCGTCACCCCCTGGCGGAGCTGCGCGTTGGTCGCGCGGGCCGCCCGCTCCAGCCCGCCCGTCTCGGCCAGGCGCTCCAGCGAGTCGGCGCGGGCGTCCAGCCGCTCCAGGTCGGCCTCCGACTTGGTGATCGGGAGGAGGATGTGGCGCGCCTTCACCTGGTCGCCCGTCCGCTCCTGCACCTGGATGATGTGGTAGCCGAACTGCGTCAGCACCGGCTGCGACAGCTCGCCCACCGGGAGGTTGAAGGCCGCCGTGTCGAAGGGCGCCACCATCTGCCCGCGCCCGAAGGTCCCCAGGTCGCCGCCGCGCTCCGCGCTCGACGGGTCCTTCGACTCGCGCCGCGCCACCTCGGCGAAGTCGGCGCCCCCCGCGATCTCGGCGCGGATGGCCTGCGCGCGCTGGAGCGTCGCCAGCCGGTCGGCCTCGGTGCTCCCCAGCGGGATGTACGCCACCGTGAAGCGCGCCGTGCGCGGGCGCTCCAGCTCGTCCTTGTGCTCGTCGTACCAGCGCCGGATCTCGGCGTCGGTCACCGTCGGGTTGGCGGGGGCGAGCTTCGAGAGGTCGAGCGCCACCAGGTCCACCGTCGCCGTCTCGGTGCGGTCCTGGTAGTCCCGCCAGAGCTCCGCGTCGGAGACGTAGGTCCCGGCGCTCAGCTGGCGGACCAGCTTGCTCTGGGGGATCTGCGTCCGGTAGTAGTCCTCGATCTGCGTCAGGAGCTCGTCGCTGGCCTGCGGACCCGCCAGGAACTGGCGGTACTTGTTGATGTCGAAGCGCCCGTCGGTCTGGAAGATCTCCTGCTGCATCAGGTACTCGGGGGGGAAGTTCCCCGCGGCGAACCGGATCTCCTCGTCGGTGACGCGGATGTCGCGGCGCGCCATCTCCTGGCGGAGGAGGATCTCGTCGACGAGCTGGCTCCACGCCTGCTCCTCGATCGCCCGCTGCTGCTCGGGGAGGATGCGCCCGCCGGTCTGCTGCTGGAGCTGCTGCGTCAGCTGCTGGACCTTCTCCTGGTAGGCCTGGAGGGTGATGTCCTCGCCGTTGACGCTCCCCAGCTCGTTGACGCCCACGGTCGCGCCGGAGGCCTCCATCCCGATGCCGTAGACCATCCAGGCCAGGAAGCCGCTCACGATGAACAGCGTGACGAACTTCCCGCCCTTGCTGCGAATGAACTGCATCATAGCGCTGTCAGACTCCCGAGGTGCAGGACCGCGCGCCGGGCCGGGCGCGCCGCTGCGGGTGGTGGGTGGGGACTCTTCGGGACCGTATCCCAAGTGGAGTCCGCAAAGATATTTACAAGGTCGCGCGCACGCAACCCGGGCCCGCGGGCGCTGTTGACAGTGCCGGAGCGGGGGGTGTAAGTTGCACCCCCTGTCTCCAAGCCCTCGCCCCCGGTTCCCGCGCACCCTTACGCCATGGCCGACCTCTCCCCCGAGCTCGCCGCCAAGATCGACGACCTGAAGGCCCGGCACGCGGAGAACCCGTCGCGCTTCTTCATGCCCCTGGCCAAGGCCCTCCGCGAGGCGGGCGAGACGGCCGAGGCCGAGGCGCTCCTGCGCGAGAAGCTCAAGGTCCACCCCGGCTACCTCAGCGCCCACGTCCTCCTCGGCTCGTGCCTCGCCGACCGCGGGGCGCTCGCCGAGGCCCGCAACGAGTTCCAGTACGTCCTCTCGGTCGACCCTCAGAACCTGATCGCGCTCCGCACCCTCGGCGACATCGCCGCGGCGCGGGGCGAGCGCGACCAGGCCCGCAGGTGGTACCAGGAGCTGCTCTCCGTCGATCCACGGAGCGGCGAGGC